>JAKVCE010000428.1 GCA_022447405.1 Planctomycetota bacterium
CCCTCTACCAGACCCATCAAATGCCCCTTCAACACACAGACCCTCGCCTCGCGCAAGAGATACACGAGGCCCTCGATGGGGGTCAGATCATCCCATGGCTCCAGCCGCTGTGGAGAGTCAAGGACGGCCAAATGGTCGGGGTCGAGGCGCTGGCGCGATGGGATCACCCCGAACGTGGGATCATCCCACCCTCGGTGTTTCTCCCCTTAGCCCGGAAGGCTGGGCTGCTGAGCCGTCTCGACTCCGCTATCCGATGCGAGGCCCTCGCTTGGCTCTCGAGGGTCCGACGAGAGCACGCGGCTGCAGCGTCTCTCACCGTCTCTGTCAACGTGGCGGACGCGGACCTCGTAGACCCCTCTCTCCCGGACCAAATTCAATCCGAACTCCAACACTACGGGCTCCCCGCCTCGGCCCTATGCCTCGAGCTGTCCGAACGCGCGGAGACCGTCAAGTCGCCAGAGATCCAAGGCAGGATCCGCACGATGGCCGACGCCGGCCTCCGCTGGCACCTCGACGACTTTGGAACCGGCCAGTCAAACATTCAGCGCCTGAAGGGCCTCCCATTCCGCGCAGTGAAGCTAGACCGGTCCATGATCCACGACCTTGGGAGGGACTCCCACACAGGGCAGCTCCTCAAGCCCATCGTCGCCCTAGCGAGAGTGCTAGATCTCGACGTCATCGCAGAGGGAGTCGAGCGCGGCGATCAGCTCCGCACGCTGAGGCAGCTCGGCTGCGACATCGCGCAGGGACACCACCTCTCACCGCCACGCCCAGCAGACGCTATCGAGGGCCTGCTCAGGGTGCGTAGCGCTACGAGTCCAACAGCTCACGCAAGTTTTCAGGCGGCCGACCGATCCTAGCCTCGCCCCCGCGGATCAGGATCGGACGCTGCATAAGCTTCGGCCACTGAGCCATGGCGTCCAGGACCTCCGCAGCGTCCGCGCCGGCGCTGAGGCCGGCGAGGGCCCAGTCCGCCTCTCCTGTCCTGACCCATTCGCGAGGAGGGAGGTCCAATAGCACCTGCAGATCATCAAGCTCAGCGCGGCTCAGCGGGTCATTTAGGTACTCACGAACGCTGAACTCAGCGCCGCTCTCCTCCAGCATCTGGAGCGCGAGGCGAGACTTTGAGCAGCGCGGGTTGTGCAAGAGGAGGGTGCCGTCTGTGATGGTCATAGCCTGATGCTACCGGAGCCTGGCATGCGACTGGATCTCTTCCTTCTGATTTCCACAATGTGCCCATGAGCAGCCGCAAGCCGCTGACCGCCGTCGCCCTCTCGCTCGCGGCGTGCGTCCTCGCCCTCGAGGTCCTCCCACGCCTGGCTGACATCCCAGGCTTGACCCGCGCCGACCTGGACCCGATCCGGCATGAGCTCGACAAGGCAAACATCCAGCCTCACCCATACCTCGCCTATGCCAACCGGCCGAACTACGAGAGCCGCGCGGGTGCGAAGCGCAGGGTCTCACATAACTCCATGGGGCTCAGGGGCCCTGAGGTGGAGTTGCCCAAGCCCGCGGGGAGATTCAGGATCATCTGCCTGGGAGGATCCTCCACCTACGGCCACGGCCCCTCCTCCAACGGGGCGACCTGGCCAGCGCGCCTCGAACACCACCTGCGTACCGCGCGACCAGATCGAGACATAGAGGTCGTCAACGCTGGCTGCCGTGGGTACTCCACCTTCGAGAGCCTCGGCAACTACGCCTTCCGCCTGAGCGACCTCGACCCTGACCTCGTTCTTATCTATCACACGGTCAACGACATGCGCTGCGCCCTCTACTTGGACGTGCAGCGCGACAACACGCACTGGCGCGCGGTGTGGAAGGACCCTCAACGCTCTCCGCTTGAAGCGAGCTACACCTACCTCACCTGGCGCAGATACCTCACGGACCACTTCGAGGAGCTCGGAGACATCGGGAACTTCGTCATCGTCGACTTCGG
>JAKVCE010000429.1 GCA_022447405.1 Planctomycetota bacterium
CCCCTTGTTGGAGAAGCAGAGGAGGTAGTCATGCGTCCCGGCCGCGAAGACCGTGGAGAGCACGTCGCCCTCCTTGGCCTCCGAGCCCTTGACCCCTCGGCCACCCCGCGCTTGCGCTCGGTAGGCGTCGATGGGGACGCGCTTGATCCAGCCGTCGCGGCTGACCGTCACCACCATCAGCTGCTCCGCGATGAGCTCTTCGATGTCGAAGCTGCCGTCTATCTCCTCGTCAGAGATCTCGGTGCGGCGATCATCGCCGAACTTGTCGACCATCTCATCGAGGTCCTCTCGGATGATCTCCGCGACTCGCTCATCGCGCGCGAGGATGTCTTCCAGGTTGGAGATCTCGCTGACAAGGTTCGCGTGCTCTGCGTCCAGCTTCTCGATCTCTAGCCCGGTCAGGCTGCCGAGGCGCATGTCGACGATCGCCTGAGACTGCCGCTCGGAGAGGCTGAAGGCCTCGACCAGGCGCTTCTTCGCGTCATCCCGATCGGAGCTCTCGCGGACGATCTTGACGATCTCGTCGATGTTCCCAACCGCCACGCGCAGGCCGTCGACGATGTGCTTTCGGTCTTCGGCTTTCCGCAGGAGGAAGGCCGTCCTGCGACGGATCACGACGCGCCGATGATCGAGGTAGCCCTCCAGCAGCCCCTTCAAGGTGAAGGTGCGCGGCTGGCCGCCGTCGATCGCCAAGTTGATGATGCTGACGGTCCGCTGGAGCGCCGTGTACTGGAAGAGCTGGTTGAGGATCACTTCGGGGTCCTCGTTCTTCTTCAGCTCGACGACCAAGCGCATCCCTTGCCTGTCCGACTCATCGCGGACATCGGAGATGCCCGTGATGCGCCCGTCGCGAACGACCTCGACGATCTTCTCGATGATCGCGGTCTTGCGGACCTGATAGGGGATCTCCGTGAAGATGATCGCCTCTTTGGTCTTGGCCTCCTCAATGTGGTGGCGCGCGCGCAAGGTGACCTTGCCGCGGCCCGAGGTGTAGGCCATCCCGATCCCCGAGCGGCCCATGATGATCCCGCCGGTCGGGAAGTCCGGGCCAGGCACCATGCCCAAGAGCTTTGAGAGCTCGATGTTCGGGTCCTCAAGGACCGCCCGCAGCGCGGTCGCGACCTCTCGGAGGTTGTGCGGCGGCATGCTCGTCGCCATGCCGACCGCGATCCCGTCCGAGCCGTTACAGAGGAGGTTCGGGAAGCGCGAGGGCAGCACCGTCGGCTGGGTGCGGCTCTCGTCGTAGTTCGGCTCGAACTCGACCGTGTCGCGGTCGAGGTCCGCCATGAGCTCGGTGGCGATCCCCGCCATCCGGGACTCCGTGTATCGCATCGCCGCGGGCGGGTCGCCGTCGATCGAGCCGAAGTTGCCTTGGCCGTCGATGAGCGGATAGCGGAGCGAGAAGTCCTGCGCCATCCGGACCAGCGTGGGATAGATGACCGCCTCGCCGTGGGGGTGGTAGTTGCCCGAGGTGTCGCCCGCGACCTTCGCGCACTTCCTGTACTTGGCGCGCGGGCCGAGGTTCAGGTCGTTCATCGCGACGAGGATCCTGCGCTGGGAGGGCTTCAGCCCGTCCCTGACGTCCGGCAGGGCGCGGCTGTGGATCACGCTGAGGGCGTAGGTGAGGTAGGACTCCTTCATCTCCCGCTCGATCGAACGCGGAGAGATTCGCTGCTCGGTGTTGTCGTTCTGGGTCTCGCTCATGCTCTTTCTGCCTCGGTTCCTTTCAGCTCCGTCACTCTGGAGTGGTCTCGTTCACTACGGGTCGCAGCGCACGGCTCGGGGCGCGGGCCAAGGCCCGGCCACTCGTGCGAAGCTGGTGTGCGCGCCCCGTGCTCGCAGTACCAGCGCGTGAAGGCGCGGGTCGGGACGCTCTCGAAGAAGTGGGCGTCGACCTCGACGCCTCCTGGTCGGTCAGCCCAGACGCGGGCTGGGTCTCCTGCTGGCGCGGCGGCTCCGGCACCGCTCGGGTGGCAGGCGTCGGTCGTGGCGAAGAGCTCCACGGGGATCTCCTCTTGATGGCAGAGCTCTGCGACGCTCGAGACGCCCAGCTGGGTGATGGTGCGCTCCTCGCCGATGGACTCCGTCGCGACCCAGACGCGGTCCGCCGCGCGCGCGGCGTCCCACAGGCTTGAGTCCAAGACGAGGCGTGAGCGCAGGCCAGCGCTCGCGACCTCCCTCGCCATCTCTCGCCCGGCGAGTCCCGGCCGGCCCTCTGCAAGAAGGACCTCTGGTGCGAGGCCAGCACGGTACGCGGCCCG
>JAKVCE010000043.1 GCA_022447405.1 Planctomycetota bacterium
GGACGGATCACATCCCCGGTGCAGGGAGGAGCTTGAGCGCTCTAGACCCCTCTAGGTCTCTCTTGGAGCCCGCCCAAGGCTCGGGGCTCCCTAGCCGCGACCCTTGGCTCGTCGAGGGCGGGTGGTCCGGCGTCTACTACGCGCCGCATTACTAGCGCGGCGGGCCTCCACCACACAAGCGGGAGCGCGGCTCAATGGGCCGCGCTCCCGCTCTATAGAGTGAGCGGGAGAAATTATTCGGATTCCTCCCAAGCGTCGGCGCGGCTGCGGCGTTCAGGGGTAGCTACGGCACGGTGCAGATGGACATGAACAGCGAGAGATCACCCCTAGAGCCCTCTGACAGCGCCCTCTTGGACGCTTGGCGGGCGGGCGACACGGGCGCCTTCACGGCGCTGGTCAGGCGGTATGAGGCCGCCTTGCTCCGGCACGCGAAGGCCCTCTTAGGGGAGAGCGGCGCCCACGAAGACGTGGTGCAAGAGTCCTTCATGAAGCTCGCGAGCCGTGGCGTAGAGCTCCCCGCCGCTGTGGCCGGGGACCCTGAGGCGGGGCAGCGCGTCATCGGCGCGTGGCTCCATAAGGTCGTGAGGAACGGATGCATGGACGTGCTGAAGGCTGAGAGCCGCCGAAAGACGCGCGAGCGCGCGGCGGCGGCTCCTGAGGCGGCGCCCTCGACAACCCCGGAGGTCGAAGTGGAAGACACCAGAGGATTTGTGAGGGCTGCGATCGCAGCGCTCCCCTCAGACCAGCGCGAGGTGCTCGCGCTGCGTCTGTTTGAAGAGAAGAGCTATCGAGAGATCGCTGAGGTCACCGGCAAGAAGGTCGGGACCATCGGCTGGCTGATCAGCGAGGGGCTGCAAGCCCTCTCGGGGCGGCTGGCGCCAGTGCTTAGCGAGGCGAGCCCCGCGACTGTGAACATTCGAACGGCAAACGGAGGTGCGTGATGCACGAACAGAACCAAGATCTCAATGTGAAGCTCACCGCCTACCTGATGGGGGAGCTCGACGCGGCTGAGGCCCAAGAGCTGGAGCGCGCCCTCGAGGGCTCCGCGGAGCTTCGCGCCCAGAGGGCGCAGTTGGAGTCCGTCATCGGCCTGGTCGTCGAGCACGGCGCAGAGCAAGAGACCCTCTCAGAGGATGCGCACGCGGCCATCGCTTCGAGCGCAGGGGGTGGGGCCGTCCACTCGCTCTCTGACGCGCGGCAGTACTCGCCGCTCGTGAACGCCGCGAGCGTGCTGCTGCTCGTCGGCGCCGCGGGTGCGCTCTACGTCATGAACGAGGAGAGCGCAGACACAGAGTCCATGGAGCTCGCGCGAGCCGAAGGTGAGGCCGCCCTAGAGGATCGCCTGAAGGACAATGTGACCCTAGAAGAGGTGGTCCCGGATCGAGAGCAGGGGCTAGCTCAAGTCGAGCGGCAGACCGAAGCGGCGCCTGCTCTCGGGCTCCAGTCGAACGCTGCGACGGTCGGAGCTCCGGCGGTGCAAGCGCCCCAGAGCGGAGGCGGCGCTGCTGCTGCCGGCCCCGGCACTCCGGGCCCTGCCGGCCCGAGCTCTCCGAGCCCCTTCACAGGCCAAAACCTCAACAACGTCATCGGTCTCGGCGGCGGCGCTGGCGGCAAGTACGGCAGCCGCTCTGGCGGTCGGTCGAAGCCCAAGTCGGAGGCGTCGCGCGGGGTCCATCTCTACTTCGCCGGCGGCGGGCTCCTGCCTGAGAGCTCGACCAGGACCGGAGCCGAGGACTTCTTCCTGGGTCAAAGCACGCAAGCGGAGTGGTTCGCAGCAGACCCTGTCCTCTTCGACAGCTTCACGGGTGAAGAGGGAGACGTCACGGGTCAAGCGCTGATCGAGTTAGACGAAGGCGTCGTGATCCAAGACTCTGAGGCAGAGGCGCGGAAGCTCCAGCTCCGCCACGCGGAGCGCTTCTCGACGGGCCTCATCGACTCCTGCAAGGCTCTCCCTGACGAGAAGCCCTCGGCGATGTTCTACCGCTTCTGGGGAGACAACCCCTTCGTGCAGACCTCGCTGGACTCCCAGAGCACCTTCGGGGTGGACGTCGACACGGCGAGCTACACCCTCGCGCGTCGCTACCTCGCTGATGGCAAGCTCCCGGAGAAGGCGCAGATTCGGACCGAGGAGTTCCTGAACTACTTCAAGCCGGACGTGGACGCGCCGACCGACGGGGTCTTCCGCGTGCACACGGAGCTCGCACCCAGCCGCTTCGGCGGGACGGACGGCAAGTACATGCTCCGGGTCACGGTGCGCGGTAAGGACGTCGCTCGCGAGGAGCGCCAGCCCTTGAACCTCACCTTCGTCGTGGACGTCTCCGGTTCGATGAATCAGGGGAACCGCCTCGAGACGGTCAAGCACGGCCTCCGGCTCCTCACGGCGCAGCTCGACGCGAACGACTCGATCGCGCTCGTGGCCTATTCGAACGAGGCGCGCATCGTCCTCCCGATGACCTCGGCGGGGAGCCGCGCGCTCATCGAAGAGGCGATCCACGGTCTGGCTCCTGGCGGCGGGACGAACGCAGAGGCGGGGCTCAAGATGGGCTACGCGGCGGCCGCTGATCAGGTCTCGGATGGTCGCCACCACAGGGTGGTGCTGCTCTCCGACGGCGTCGCGAACATCGGTCAGACGGACCAGGACCGCATCAACGCGGACATCCAGAAGTACCGCGACCGCGGGATCTACCTGAACACGATCGGCGTGGGCATGGAGAACCACAACGACGCCTTCCTCGAGCAGCTCGCCAACAAGGGCGACGGGATCTGCAACTACATCGACGACGAGAAGGAGGCGCGCAGGGCCTTGGTGGAGAACTTCACCGGCGCCTTCGAGCCCATCGCTCGCGACGTGAAGATCCAGGTCGAGTTCGAGTCCGGCATCGTCAAGCGTTACCGCCAGATCGGCTATGAGAACCGCGCCATCGCGGACGCCGACTTCCGCAACGACGCGGTGGACGCTGGTGAGGTCGGCGCCGGCCATCAGGTGACCGCGCTCTATGAGCTCGAGCTCGAGCCTGGCGCAGAGCTCGTCAAGGGCGCCCTCGCCCAGGTGCGCCTGCGCTGGAAGGAGCCCACGGGCGCTGACAGAGACCCGGCAGAGGACTCTGCGACGGAGCGCGAGTGGGCGACCACCCTGAACTCCGCGGTCTCTCTGGAGGGCGCCTCCTACGGCTTCCGCAGAGCGCTCTGCGTCGCCCAGTTCGCAGAGCTCCTGCGTCGCAGCCAGCACGCACGGGAGGACTCCCTCGACGAGCTGATCGCCGCGGCCGAGCGCCTCGAGCGCGAGCACCTCGCGGGCACTCCCGGCGCCGACGACGACTTCGTCGAGTTCATCGCGATGATGAAGCGCGGCAAGGAGGTCATCCTCGCCGCCATGAATCGGGCGCGCACTCCCCTGGAGGACTGCGTCCATGAGCTGCGCGATCGCCGCTGGAGGCACCACAGCTGCCTCAAGGTCCCGGGCGAGAGCGCCGAGGTCCAAGCCCTCGAGGTGGAGATCGCAGCGCTTGAGGCCAAGGTCCGCGAGCTCGTCCAAGACGAGCTGCGCTGAGCCAACCCCTTCTTTTGGCGCCCCCCGCTCAGGTGACTGCGCGGGGGGCGCTTCGTTTGGAGGCCGAGGTCGTTAGGATTCGCGGGTGATGACACCCAACTGGATCCTCCTCGGCGCGATCCTCGGCGCCACCTTCGTCCTGCACGCGGCCTTCGGCGCGCACTGGCTAGAAGAGCGCGTGAGCGCCGAGCAGCTGGAGTGGTGGCAGACCGCCGCCTTCCACCACGGCGTCCACGCCCTCGCGATCACGGGCTTCGGCCTCTTGAGGCTGCACCGGGAGGCGAGCGACCTGCCGGGTTGGCTGCTCCTCGCCGGGGTCCTGATCTTCTCCACGACCCTCTATGTGATGGCCCTCGGCGGCCCGCGCTGGCTCGGCGCTGTGACGCCGATCGGCGGCTCGCTCCTGGTCCTTGGTTGGCTGGGCTTCGCGTGGACCGCGCGGAGGGGAGAGGGGTGAGAGCGCTCGCGGCCCTGCTCGTCCTCTGCGCGTCGAGCTGCGAGCTCTTCCAGCCGCCCGCGGCCACGCCACCGTCGCCGTGGGCTGAGCTCGAGGCGGCCCAGTTCGGCGGACTCCGTAACGTCTCCAAGTGCGGCGCGGTCTGGTTCGGCGGCGGGATCACCGGGCCGGACGTGGAGCTCGCCTATAGGCGCGGGGTGCGGAACATCCTCGACCTAGGCTTCCCTGACGAGGAGCCGGACTTCGACCTAGGCCGGGCCTGCTTCGAGCACGGGATCGACCTCTATGACCTCGGCCTCTTGGGCGCGGAGGCTCTGACCGATCGCAACGCCGACGAGGCGCTCGACCTCTTCAGAGACGAGGACCACCACCCGCTCCTCGTCGTCTGCGGCACGGGCTCCAACAGCGCGACCTTCTTCGCGCTGTGGCGCGCCCTTGATCACCAGATGCCCCTTGAAGAGGCGATCGAGGAGGCTCGCAGGGCGGGGATGCGCCCCGGTCCTCTGGAGGCCTTCATCCGAGCCCAGCACGAGCGGATCTCCCGAGCGGAGAGCTGAGGATCAGCTCACTCGGCCCAGGCGCGCGAGGGCGGCCATGGCCTTCGCGATCCTGAGGCAGTCTTCCTCGTTCGTGCACGCTGGCGGCAGCGCGTACACGGTCTCCCCGAGCGGCCGCAGGAGCACGCCGTGGGCCAAGGCCTCCTCGCGCAGCGCCAAGGTGTCGAGGGAGAAGTAGCCGGTCTCTGAGCTCTTCGACTCGAAGGCGACGACGCCGCCGGTCCGGCGGAGGTCGTGGACGAGGCCCACCTCGCCGCCGAGCTCGTCGAGGAGGGCGGCCTCGATGCGCGCGCCGATCGCGTCCAGCTTGGCTGGCGTGTCCTCAGCGCGGTTCAACTCCAGGGAGGCCAAGGCCACGGCGCAGCCGATCGGGTGGGCGGTGAAGGTGTGGCCGTGGAAGAGCGCGCCGCTCTTGTCCTCGGAGAGGAAGCAGTTGAAGAGCTCCTCCGTCGCGAGGGTGGCTGCGAGGGGCAGCATCCCGCCGGTGAGACCCTTGGCGAGGCAGAGGACGTCGGGTGACACGCCGGCCTTCCGGGTGGCGAAGAGCTCGCCGGTGCGACCGAAGCCAGTCATGACCTCATCCGCGATGAGCGGCAGGCCGCGAGCGCTCAAGGCCTCGCGCGCTCCCCGAAGGAACTCGACAGAGTGCATCTTCATCCCCGCCGCTCCCTGGATGAGCGGCTCGAGGATGAAGCCCGCGCAGCGCTCGCCGAGCTCTTCCAGCGCGGCGGTGAAGGCGTCGAGATCCGGGCCGACCCGGCGGACCTCAAAGAGGAGGGGCTGGAAGGCGACGAAGAAGGGCTCAGGGTCGCCGACCGACATCGCGCCGAAGGTGTCGCCGTGGTAGCCGCCCTCGAGGGCGATGAAGACCCTGCGCTCCGGCTCGTCGCGCTGCACCCAGGACTGGAGCACCATCTTCAGGCCCACCTCGATGGCGGTGGAGCCGTCGTCTGAGAAGAAGGCCCTCGTCAGGCCCTCGGGCGCCTCCTTCGTGAGCTCCTCAGCGAGGCGCACCGCCGGCTCGTGGGTGCAGCCGGCGAAGAGCACGTGGTCGAGCTCCTGCGCTTGCCTCGTCATAGCCTCGACGAGGGCGGGGTGGCCGTGGCCGTGGAGCGTGGCCCACCAGGAGGAGATGCCGTCGATGACCTCGCGGCCGTCGTCGAGCTTGAGGCGGTTGCCCTCTGCGCCGACGACGCCGAGCAGCGAAGTCTCTACACCGTGCCTCGTGTAGGGGTGCCAGCTGTGGCGCCGGTCGCGGTCCTGGAGGTCGCTCATGAGCTCGTCACCGCCGCGCTCTCTTCGGGCCCGAGGACGGACGTGAGGTCGTTCGAGTCCAGCCAGGCGTCGAGGGCCTCTGCGTCGAGGGGCTCGAGGATGGGGAGGTGGTGTACACGCTCGACCCCGCTGAGCTCGCGCAGGGTGCGCTCGTTGTCCGGGTGCTCTTCGCCGACGAGGAAGAGCGCCTCGACCTCGAGCCCGCGCGCCTTGAGCGCCTCGAGGGAGAGCAGGGTGTGGTTCAGGGTGCCGAGGCCTGTGCGCGCGACGAGGACGAGCCGCGGCCTCTGGGTCGCGATCCAGTCGAGGTTTGTCGTCGCCCCGACGAGCGGGACCAGGAGCCCGCCCGCGAGCTCAACCAGGAGCGCTCCCTCGGCGCGGGCGCGCTCCTCCTCATAGGCGGCGTCGAGGTGAGCCATGTCGATCACCGCGCCCGCTGACTCCGCCGCGTGGTGCGGAGAGGCTGGGCGGGGGAAGCGATAGGCGGGGGCGTCAGCCTGCGCCTCGGGGGCGAGCGCGCAGACCGTGGTGGTGTCGCAGTCGTCGCCTGTCTGGACAGGCTTCCAGTAGCGCGTCGGGCCGCGCCGGCAGAGGGCGCGCGTGAGGAGCGCAGAGACGACGGTCTTGCCGACCTCAGTGTCTGTCCCGACCACGCAGAGCGGCCGTCGGGCCTCTGCTTCAGCGGGAGCGGGCTGCGGCGCGACGCCGGTCGCGAGCGCGCGCTCTGCCAGCCCGTCGAGGGCGGCGTCGGTGTGCGTCGAGTGGATGACGATCCGGAGCCTCGCTGTCCCGGCCGGGACCGTAGGAGGGCGGACGGCGCGGACATCGAAGCCTGCAGACTGCAGCCTCTCTGCGAGCGAGAGCGCGGCCTCGTTGTCCCCTATGGGGTAGGGGAGGATCGCCGCGTCCGGAGCTGGGAGTGAGAGCGCGCTCGCGAGGCGCGCGGCGTTCGCGTGCAGCTGCGCGCGCGCGTCATCCGCTGCCCTCGCCATCTCCACGGCCTTGAGGAGAGCGCCAGCGGTCGCTGGCGGTGTGCCGGTCGTGAACACGAAGGAGCGGGCGCGCTCGGTGAGCTCTTGTCGCAAGGCTCTGCTGCCGACGACCAGCGCGCCGCCGACGCCGAGGGCCTTGCCGCCGGTGATGACGCGGGCGGCGAGGCGTTCGTCAGAGAGGCCCGCTTCGCGCCACGCGCCGGCGCCTGCAGGCCCTACGACGCCGACCGCGTGCGCCTCGTCGACGATGATCCAGGCGTCGTGCTCTCGGGCGAGGGCCTCGTACTCCTTCATGGGGGCGAGGTCGCCCTCCATGGAGTCCACTCCCTCGATGAGGATGAAGCGCCTGCGCGCACCCCTGCACTGGGCGAGCGCGTCGCGGAGGCTCTCCGGGTCACCGTGATCAAAGATGAGCGTGCGCGCCCGGGAGAGGCGGCAGGCGTCGATCAGGCTGGCGTGGTTGCGAGAGTCAGAGCAGATCGCGTCTCCCTCAAGGGCGAGGGTCGTCACGACCCCGAGGTTCGCCTGGTAGCCCGTGGGGAAGAGCAGCGCCGCCTCTGCGCCGAGCCAGTCGGCTGCGGCGGCCTCGAGCTCTTGATCGATGGAGGAGCCGCCGCCTAAGAGGCGCGAGGCGCGCGCCCCGGCGCCGTGCTCTCTCAGCGCGGCGCGTCCGGCCTCGATCACCTCGGGGTCCCGGGCGAGACCGAGGGTGTCGTTGGAGGTGAAGTCGTGCCGCGCCTCGTCCGGGAGCTCGAGGGAGCGCGCGAGCCCGCTCGCTGCGCGCTCTCGCTGTGAGCGCCTGAGCGCGTCGTCGAGCCCTCCAGTCATCCCTTCACCCCGAGACGAGGGGCTCCAAGTCGAGCTTGGCGAAGAGCGCAGCGTCCGAGCCGGGGCTCGGGTTCGGTGTCGTGAGGAGGCTCTCGCCCACGAAGATCGAGTTCGCGCCCGCGAGGAAGCAGAGCGCCTGCGCCTCCTCTGAGAGCTCGGTGCGCCCGGCTGAGAGCCGCACATAGGCGCGGGGCATGAGGACGCGAGCTGCGGCGATGACGCGCACGAGCTCGGTCCAGTCGACGCGCTCGTTCTGCTCCATCGGCGTGCCCTCGATGGGGACGAGGTCGTTGATCGGGACGCTCTCGGGCTGCGGGTCCATGCTCGCCAACTCAGCGAGGAGCTCGGCCCTGGCCTCTCGTCCTTCACCCAAACCCAAGATCCCACCGCAACAAACGGAGAGACCCGCCTCTCGAACCCGCTGCAGGGTGTCGAGGCGCTCGTCATAGGTGCGCGTCGAGGTGACCTCGTCGTAGTGACTGCGTCCGGTGTCGAGGTTGTGGTTGTAGTAGTCGAGCCCAGCGTCCTTGAGCTTGGCCGCTTGGGCATCGTTCAACATCCCGAGGGTCACGCAGGTCTCCAGGCCGAGGTCCTTCACCTCGCGCACCATCTCGCAGACGCGGTCGAACTCCGGTCCGTCCTTCACCTCACGCCAGGCAGCGCCCATGCAGAAGCGGTCTGCGCCGTCTGCCTTGGCGCGGCGCGCGTCCTCGAGGACCTCATCCACACCCAAGAGCCGCTCGCGCTCGAGGCCCGTCGAGTGGTGGGCGCTCTGCGAGCAGTAGCCGCAGTCCTCGGGGCAGCCGCCCGTCTTGACGTTCAGGAGCTGGGCGCACTGGATGCGGTTGGGGTCGTGGTGTTCGCGGTGGACGGCAGCCGCCTCAAAGACGAGGTCTAAGAGCGGCTTGTCGAGGAGCGCGGCAGCCTCAGCGGGGGAGGTGGCGGCGGGGGCTAGTGTGGAGGCCATGCGCGGATTCTAGCGAGATTGCGGTCGTCTAAGCGGCCAGATCCGGATCAGGGCTGCGCTGAAACCCAGACGATGAGCGACCTCAGGGACAGGCCGGGCCCCTCTCTAGGCCTGAGGCCCTCGCGGCGATACCCTCACACTCGTGTCAGAGAAGAAACCGACCACCTATTGGGATTACATCCATATAGAAGAGCTCACCTCTCTTCAGAGCGGCCTCGCCGAATCGGAGGAGGAGCTCTCGAATGACGAGGTCCTGTTCATCACGGTCCACCAAGTCTTCGAGCTCTGGTTCAAGCTCATCCTGCGCGAGCTGAGGACGGCGCGCGACCTCTTCAGGAAGGACCCCGTCGCTGAGCAGGAGCTCTCTGGAGCGGTCCGCAGCCTCGAGCGTGTGACAACAATCCTCCGGCGCTGCACAGACCACTTCGAGGTCGTCGAAACTCTGACCACTCGCGACTACCTCGCCTTCCGCGACAAGCTCTTCCCCGCGAGCGGCTTCCAGAGCCGCCAGCTCAGGCAGATCGAGATCGTCATGGGGCTCGAGGAGGAGGACCGGATCCCCTTCGGGGGAGAGAAGGGCTTCGCCGCGGCGCTCAAGGAGCCGGACGGGACCCCGTCGGTCTCGATGCAGAAGGTGCGCGAGACCCAGGCCGAGGGCGCGAGCCTGCGCGAGGCCATCGACGAGTGGCTCTACAGGACCCCGATCGACGGCGTCGCGTTGGATGACGCCGACAGCGAGACCGCTCTCGACCGCTTCCTCATGAAGTTCCTCGGCGCCTACGACGCCGAGAGCGCGGCCTCCAGGTCGATCGCCCTCTCGAACACCAAGGGCCCCGAGGAGGTCGAGCGCATCGATGAGATGTACGCCGACGAGCGCGCCTCGGTGCGCGCCTTCTTCTCGCCGAACGAGGCGAAGGGCGGCGCGCGCAGGCGGCGCATCCGCGCGGCGGCCCTCTTTGTGGAGACTTACCGCGAGCTGCCGCTCCTCGCGTGGCCGCGCGAGGTCCTCGACTCCCTCGTCGAGCTCGAGCAGCAGTTCGTCGTCTTCCGTCAGCGCCACGCGCGCATGGCTGAGCGCGTCATCGGCAGGCGCGCCGGGACCGGCGGCACGGCGGGCGTCGCCTACCTCGACAAGACCGCGCTCAAGTACCGCATCTTCCGCGACCTCTGGGCGATCCGGACGCTGCAGATCCGCCGCGAGGCGGCGCCCGGGCTCGACAAGCCTGAGTACTACGGCTTCCTGCGCCCGGAGTAGAGGCCCTGCGCCAGCGGCCCTGGCGGGGGTGCGCTGATTTTCTGGGGGAATCCATCCCAATCTCAGAGCCTGAAAGCCCACCCTTTGATGCCCGATAACCCCCAGCAGAGCCCCTCTGCAACCCGCGAACCTCCCATGCAGATCATCAAGAACGCCATCGCCTCCATCCACTACACCCTCAAGAACGACGAGGGAGTGATCCTCGACACCTCCGAGGGCCGCGACCCCTTGTCCTTCCACTACGGGGTCGGGCAGATCATCCCGGGCCTCGAGGCCGCGCTCGAGGGCAAGGCAGCCGGCGAGTCGATCAGCGTCCGCATTGAGGCGAAGGACGGCTACGGCGAGAAGAACGAAGAGATGATCCAGACCATCCCGCGTGAGCACATGCCTGAAGGCGCAGAGCTCCAGGTCGGCATGCAGCTGCAAGCGCAGACCCCTGATGGTCAAGCCCAGGTCGTCACGATCGTGGGCCTCACGAACACCGACGTCACCTTGGACGGCAACCACCCCCTCGCAGGCGTCGCGCTCAACTTCGCCGTTGAGGTGGTCGAGGTCCGCAAGGCGACAGAGGAAGAGCTCGCCAGCGTCCCCGGCGGCGCAGGCGAGTCCGCAGAAGAAGACTCCTGAGGCTGCTGCTGAGCGTGCTCGGTCGGGCACCAGCACCAGCGGAGAGCCTCCCGCCGAGATTTCCTCTCCGGGTTAGACTCTCTATAGGACATCGCCTGTCCTTTCTCATGCAGCCCTCACGCGTCTTAGCCCTATTCGTCGCTTCAGCGCTCCTTTGCGCGGATGCGTCCGCGCAGCGAGGCTCCGTGGGCCTGCGGGTGAAGCGCTTGCCGGAGCCGCAGGCGAACCTCTACCCGAGCGGCTTCGGGGTCGACTCGCCGCGTGCAGAGAGCATGGCGGCGGGGGAGCGGCCGGCGATCCTGCTCACCGGGTACTGGCCGCCGACCAACCACATGCTGCGCGAGTTCAGCACGAGCACGACGCAGAACCCTGACGGATGGATCGGCTCGGACTGGGAGGGGCGCGGCTATGACGTCTACTCCTACTTCGCTGAGTTCACGGGCGGCGGCTTAGGACAGGGGACCGGCGACCTCGAGGTGGACTACCAGGACACCTCCGCCGACTTCTGGCCGATCGCAGACGGGCACCAGCCAAGAGTGGGTGGATGACTTCACCCCGCCCCTAAGGCCGACGCCTGAGCCGCCCGACGCCAGCGTCCCCCCGGGGTACATCCGCTACTGCACGCTCCCGATGCAGGACATCGTCGACGCCATCGATGTCATGAACATCCCGAACACGACGGCATGGATCGACATGACCGGCGGCGGCGGCGGCTACCTCTCGGAGTTCATCGGCTACCACGGCGTC
>JAKVCE010000430.1:0-539 GCA_022447405.1 Planctomycetota bacterium
GACGCGGAAGTCCAGCCAAGGAGGCGTCAGCTCTTGGAGGTTCGCAGGGTCCGAGAAGAACTCGTAGACCTCAGCGAGGCTTCTCTTCACGACGATGGAGCGCTCTAGGTGAAACTCCTTCATGCCTCCTCCTCACCCGCTCCAGCGGGCGGCGAGCTCGAGCGGGTACGGCTCCAGGAAGATCTGATCCCGGGGATAGTCGCATTGCTCGACGTCGAAGTGGTACCGGAGGAGCTCAAGGGGCACCTCAATCGGCATATCCCCACGTTGATAAGAGAGGATGGTCGCTCTAACCCGCCGCCGGGCCGGACCGCTCAGCTCGGACTTCAGATAGCCCGCGAGGTGCTGAAGCGCGTTCACGTTCCTGCCCCGAGTCGGTCGCTCCATAAGGGTGCGCTGGAAGAGCTCGCCGTACTCCGCGAAGGAATCCTCAAGAGGACGGCTCTTCAGGTCGGCGACGATCCGGCCTAAGGCCCGATACTTCTGATCGTCGTGAGTCTGCAGGAGGAGCTTGTGGACCTGGTGAAATTGAACGAACT
>JAKVCE010000430.1:549-1721 GCA_022447405.1 Planctomycetota bacterium
GGCGGCGCTTGGAGAGGAAGGCGCGCCAGCGCGCGCGGCAGTAGACCCGTATGAGGAAGTGCTCTCGGATCCCCTCGTCGTTCAAGCGCCCGTCTTCTTCCAGCGGGAGGAGCGGGTCTTGCTTCTTGAGGGCGGCTGCGAAGACTCCGACCCCGTCCTTGTTGGTGCCGCCCTTGGTATAGAGCTTCACGCGTGACATCCCGCAGGAAGGAGACGCGCGCTTGAGGATGAAACCGTCGAGCCCTTCGACGCCGAGAGACTCAGCCCTGCCCCGAGAGTAGCTCTCCATTCGATCGGTGAGGTCCTCACCGCTTGAAGAGAGGACGAAGCGCGGACCACCCTCAGCACGCTCCAACCGGGCCGCAGGGCGGGGGGTGCCGAGGCCAGCCTCGACCTCCGGGCAGACCACGGAGTATGTGGCGAACTCGGAGAGGGCGCCCGTCACGAAGCGGTCCCGCTGGTGCCCGCCGTCGAAGCGAACCTCATCACCCATCAGGCAGGAGGAGACCCCGAGGGAGAGCTTGGGCCAGTCCTGCGCGAACAGCGCAGTCGAGGGCTCAGCGACCATCGTCTCCTTTCAGGACCGCGGCGAGCGCGGCGTTCAGCTCAGGGTGAGTGAAGCGGAAGCTGCTCTCTGTGAGCTTGGAAGGTGTCACCCGGATGCTCGCGAGGAGCAAGTCCTCGGCCATCTCTCCCAGCGCAAGCTTCGCCATGAAGGCGGGCAGCGGAAAGAGGGTCGGTCGGCCCAGGGCTCTCCCCAGCGCCTTGGTGAACTCTAGGTTTGTGACAGCGCCCGGGGCGACCGCGTTGACGGGGCCCTCGAGCGATCCATCGTCGAGCGAGTGCTGGATGATGCGCACGAGATCGGTGAGGGTGATCCAGCTCATGTACTGCGAGCCGCCTCCTATCTTTCCGCCGAGGCCGAGCTTGAAGGGCAGGAGCATCTTCGTGAGCGCGCCACCGCTCTTGGAGAGGACGACTCCGATCCGCAGGTTCACGACGCGTGCGCCCGCCGCGCGAGCGGGCTCACATGCCGCCTCCCACTCCACGCAAGTGCTGGGCAAGAAGCCCACTCCTGCAGCCGCACCCTCATCCAGCTTGCTCTCGCCGCGGTGGCCATAGAAGCCGATCGCGGAGGCACAGATGATCACCTTCGGAGGCTCAGCACACTC
>JAKVCE010000431.1 GCA_022447405.1 Planctomycetota bacterium
AGGCGGCTACACCGAACTCTCGGGCATAACCCCTGACTTGGCGACCTTCGGCAAGGTCATCGGAGGAGGCCTTCCCGTTGGCGCGTTCGGCGGCCGTCGCGAGATCATGCAGGTGCTCTCTCCGGACGGGCCCGTCTATCAAGCCGGGACCCTCAGTGGAAACCCCGTCGCCATGGCCGCAGGCCTGGCGCCCCTAGACCAGCTCGAGAGAGAGGGTGGCTGGGATCACATCAACGCGCTCGGAGATGAGCTCGAGGCTGCGCTAGCACCTGTCCTCCAACGGCACTCAGCTAGCCTGGCGAGGGTGGGATCCATCTTCTGGATGTCTCTCTCAGAGGGCGACACTCCGCGCTCCGCCGAGTCGATCCCGACTGAGTCTGCCTCACGGTACACGAAGCTCTTCCATGAGCTCTTGAGCAGGGGGGTCGCGCTGGCCCCCTCGGCGTACGAGGTCGGCTTCCTCTCAACGGCGCACAAGAGCGAGCACATCACAGAGCTCGCCGAGAAGGTCGACGAGGTGCTCGCCCTTGAGTGACAGCAAGAAGACCCCTGACCGCTCCAAGCTCTGGCAGCAAGTGTTCCTTGGCCTCCTCTTCGTCTGCGTGGCCCAGGTCTCGTACTGGGTCGTAGAGCAGATCGGACAAGCTCAAAAGGGGCGAGACATTCAGCTGAACGCACTCAGCGCTCACGAGACGTTATTGGAGGACAAGGGGAACGACCTCAAGAGCCTTCGAGCCTCAAAGGAGGCCCAAATCTCCTTCGCAAAGAATGTCATCGGCGATCAAGCGTCGACCTCGCTGGACCCAGCGGCAACCATCCACGACGAATTCGAGAGCCGCAAGACACGCATCCTCTGGGAGGGGAGCTTCTTCCTCTTCGTGCTCCTAGGGACCATGGGCGTCATCAGCCGAACCCTAAGCGAGAGCAGGCGGCTCGTTGAGAGCCAGCAGAACTTCATCGCCTCTGTGACCCATGAGCTACGGACACCGCTCGCTAGCCTCAAGCTCTCCGCCGACACCCTAGGGATGCGAGCGCCAGACAAAGAACAGTCAGAGCGTCTCTCCACTCGGATGAACGAGGACGTTCAGAGGCTGAACGAGATGGTCTCTCAGATCCTTCAGTCAGCGCGGCTCGAAGCAGGCGCCCCCAACAACCCTCCTTCCCCCACAGCCCTCACCCCGCTCCTCACAGACGAGGTCAGCCGAATCCACACGCTCCTCAGCCCTAGGGGCGTGAACTTCTACTACGACGACGCGAGCCCCGAGGTCCAGGTGCAGGCGAGGAGGCCCGAGCTAAAGACAGTCATCTCCAACCTTCTCTCCAACGCAGGCAAATCTTGCAGGGCCGCCGGCGGTGGGACCGTGAAGGTCAGCGTCAGCATCCAGCGAGGCATGGCCCGCATCACAGTCGAGGACGACGGGATCGGTTTTGACCCGCAGCAGGCGCAGAAGATCTTCGAGCGCTTCTACCGACCCGGCGACGAGATGAGGCGAGAGACCTCCGGCTACGGCCTCGGGCTCTACCTCGTTGATGAGATCACTCGGAACCACGGCGGGAGCGTCCAAGCGCACAGTGACGGCCAAGGGGCCGGCGCGCCCCTCACGCTCCTCTGGCCTCTGTGCAAGGGAGACTCTGCGTCATGAGCGAATCAGAGAGCAAGATCCTTGTCGTAGACGATGAGCCCAACCTCGCCGAGGGGATCATCGAGAACCTCCGCGCCGAGGGATACCAGGTCGGCTACGCCGAGGACGGGATCAAGGGGCTCGCCTCGGCGACAGAGGAGCCCTGGGACTTGATCATCCTCGACGTGATGATGCCTGGCCTCGATGGCTTCGCAGTCTGCGAAGCGCTCCGAGCTGAGAGCAACCAAGTCCCGGTCCTGTTCCTGACGGCCAAGGACGAGACCGATGATCGAGTGCAGGGGCTCGCAGCGGGCGGAGATGATTACCTGACCAAACCCTTTGACCTGAGAGAGCTCCTGCTCCGGGTACAGGCCATCCTGCGACGCGGTCGCTGGTACGCCGAAGTCCCAGAGTCTGCGACCCTCAAGTTCGCAGGCAACGAGATCTCTTGGCGCTCTTATCACGCCCCCAGCCACGACGGGAGACAGCACGACCTCACTCACAAGGAGGCGATGATCCTGAAGTGCCTCTCAGACCGTGAGGGCGAGATCGTCAGCCGTGAGGAGATCCTCGAGACCGTCTGGGGCTACGAGGCCTTCCCGTCCACCCGCACCATCGACAACTTCATCGTCC
>JAKVCE010000432.1 GCA_022447405.1 Planctomycetota bacterium
ACGGACTTCAAGCTGTCCGCGGGCGGCGAGTACCTCGCCCTCTCACCGCCGGGCGGCGCGCCGCCGCCGTCGGAGTTCGCGCCGGCGTACCCCGCACAGCTTGAGGACGTCTCTTACGGCTCACTGACGTCTGGACCGATCGGCTTCCTCGCGGAGCCCACGCCTGGAGCGGTGAACGTGGATGAGCTCTACCAGGCACGGGACGTGGACTTCGACGCACCGCGCGGCTTCTACGAGGCAGCGGTGACCGTCACGCTCAGCTGCGAAGAGGAGGACGCAGCGATCCGCTACACGACGGACGGGAGCGAGCCTTCGGCTGTGAACGGCTCGGACTACGCGGGAGCGCTCGTCTTCAACGAGACGACCTGCCTGCGCGCGATCGCGCTTCAAGACGGGATGGCTCCCTCTGAGGTCTCCACGCGCTCCTACCTCTTCGTCGAAGATGTGCTCTCCCAGAGTCACGGGGAGGCCATCGCTGATGGCTTTCCGGCAGAGTGGATCGAGCAAGACGGCACCCCTTGGACGGACTACCACGACGGGAACCACCCCGGGGCGTGGTACGGGTACGAGGCAGCCCAGCTCTCGCTCCACACAGAGGAGGAGCTGAAGGAGGCGCTGCTCTCCTTGCCCTCGGTGTCGCTCGTGATGTCCATCGATGATTGGTTCGCCTACAAGCCCGAGGAGGGGCTCTTCGGCGTCTACGCGAACCCACATCAGGAGGGGGACGACTGGGACCGAGCGGGTTCCTTCGAGTGGATCGATCCAGCGACCGATGATGGCTTTCAGATCAACTGCGGCCTGGGGATGCAGGGCGGCAGCGGGTCCACCATCACGTGGGCCTCACAGGCCTCGATCGACGCGAAGTTCCAGCGTCAGTTCGGGCCGGGGAAGCTGCGCTTCCCGCTCTTCGAGGACAGCCCCGTCGAGACCTTCGACAAGCTCGTCTTTGACGCTGGCAACCAGAACTCGATCCACGCCAACGTCAGCTACTCAGGGAGGAAGCATGCACAGGGTCTACGCGACCAGTTCATGATGGATCTGCAGAGCTCGATGGGGCGCCCTGCGGTCCGGGGCCGCCACGCAAACTTGTTCATCAACGGTCTCTACTGGGGCCTCTACAACGTCCATGAGAGCCCAGACGACAACTGGGCGTCGAATCACGGAGTCGGAGAGCCTGAGGAGTACGACTGGGCGAAGGAAGGCGCTGTGCTGTCCGGTAACAACCACCCCCACGATCACCCCTCGACGCCCGGCTCCTGGCGCACCGCGGTCGAGATCGCAGCGAATGGCCTCGGGGTTGATGACCTGTGGCAGGGGCTCCCCTCCTATGAAGCCCTCGCAGGGCATATCGACCTGGGGAACTACGCCGATTACATGCTGCTCAACTTCTACGGCGGTCACCTGGACTGGCCTCAGCAGAACTGGAACGCCACCAGCCACGCGCGGAACAGCGCGGATTTCGGTGACACGAACCCGGAGAGGGCCTTCGAGTTCCAGTCCTGGGATGCCGAGACGACCCTCAATTGGCACGGTGTCACGGCGGTCGATGATGGCTGGTATGACCGGACCTTCGTCGGTGACACGAACGACATCGCCAACATCTCGTTCATCTACGGCAGGCTGAAGTCCAACCCTGAGTTCAGGCTGCTCATGGCGGACAGGGCGCAGTGCCTGACCTCTCCCGGGGGCGCGCTCTTTGTCGAGCCCGGGGCAGAGGCGGAGGGGACGCCTTATGAGCCGGGGCAGAACACGCCTGCCGACCTCTACTACGAGCGCTCTCTGCACATCGAGGACGCTGTGAAGCTCGAGTACGCGCGGTGGGCGAACTACTTCGTCGGGATCGGATCGGTCAGTCCTGCGGACTGGCAGGTCGAGCGGACGCGGCTCCTCGAGGAGTTCTTCCCTGTCCGCTCAGACATCCTCATCCAGCAGCTGAGCGCCGCGAACCCGCCGATGTACCCGGCGACGGACGCGCCGGTCATGTCTCAGCACGGCGGGCACGTCGAGCCAGGCTTCGAGCTGGAGCTCTCGGCGACAGCGGGAGAGGTCTATGTGACGACCGATGGCAGCGATCCGCGGCTCATCGGAGGCGCGATCTCGCCCGCAGCGCAGCTCTACAGAGATCCCATCGCTGTCGATGGAGGCTTGGTCACGATCAAAGCGCGCGCGCTCGCTGGCGGCGAGTGGAGCGCGCTCACCGAGGCTGTGTTCACTCAGGTCCTCATCAGCGAGGTCATGGCCAGGAACGAGAG
>JAKVCE010000433.1 GCA_022447405.1 Planctomycetota bacterium
CGAGGCCGACGCCTCCAAGGCCGCGATCGAGAAGATCGAGTCCGACGATGGGCTCCAGGATGAGCTCAAGGCCGCGGAGCTCCTGGTCAAGGCCAACGCAGAGATCGCCCGTCGCGGCAAGAAGAAGGCCGCGAAGAAGTTCGAGTCCATCGTCAAGAAGTACCCGAACACCAAGGCTGGCGAGAAGGCCGAGAAGTTCCTCGACTCCCTCTAGGTCGCGAGGCCTACAGAGGCCGCACATCAGCCCCGGACGCGAGCGCGCCCGGGGCTGAGTCGTTCATGGGAGGCGCCGCTGGAGTGTCGCCTCTGACAAGCTAGAATCGCCGCCGCGATGGGCGAAACAGGAGAGCAGCGAGAGATGTGGGAGGGGGCGAGCTCCCCGAGCGCGGCCCCCGCCGGAGCGGACCTGCTCGCTGAGCTGAACGAGGAGCAGCGAGCGGCGGTCACCCACACCGACGGCCCGCTCCTCATCCTCGCCGGGCCCGGCTCGGGGAAGACCCGCGTCATCACGACCCGCATCGCGCACCTCGTCCTCGACCACGGCGTGCCGGCTGAGTCAATCCTCGCGATCACCTTCACCAACAAGGCCGCTCGCGAGATGCGCGAGCGAACGGAGCGCATGATCGGCGTGGGCGGCGCATGGATCTCCACCTTCCACTCGATGTGCGCGCGGATCCTGCGCCGCGAGATCGAAGGCCTCGGCGGTGGATGGACCCGCGACTACTCGATCTATGACACAGCGGACAGGAACCAGCTCCTCCGGAAGCTGATCAAGGAGACGGGCTACGACACGACGCGCTTCAAGCCCGCGACCCTGGGCGCCTGGATCAGCGAGGCGAAGTCGGCGCGGGCGACCGGTGAGCCGGGCGGCGAGCTCGATGGCGGCAGCATGGAGGACGAGGTCCTCCGGAAGGTCTACGAGAGGTACGTCGCGGCCCTCGAGGAGAACAACGCCCTCGACTTTGACGACCTGCAGCTGAAGACCCTGGAGCTCTTCGAGCGGCACCCCGCGGTCCGTGATGCCTACGCGCGGCGCTTCCGCTACGTCATGGTGGACGAGTACCAGGACACGAACCGCGTGCAGTACCTCCTCGCGCGGCACCTCTCGAGCGCGCACAAGAACCTCGCTGTCTGCGGAGACCCGGACCAGTCCATCTACAGCTGGCGGGGCGCGGACATCAGGAACATCCTCGACTTTGAGCAGGACTACCCCGACCCCGCCGTCGTCAAGCTCGAGCGCAACTACCGCTCTTCCGGGAACATCCTCCGTTCCGCCCAGTCGGTGATCTCGAACAACACCGCCCGCAAGCCCAAAGAGCTCATCACGGACCGCGAGGACGGCGAGCCCGTGCGGGTGTTCCTGTGCGGTGACGAGAACGACGAGGCGACTGAGATCGGTCACCGCATCCAGTCGCACCTCGCGCGCGGGCGGCGCGCCTCAGAGGTCGCCGTCTTCTACCGCCTCAACTTCATGCAGCGCGCGCTCGAGACCACCTTCACGCGGCAGCGGATCTCTTACCAGGTCCTGGGCGGGGTGGAGTTCTTCCAGCGCAAGGAGATCCGCGACCTCATCGCCTACCTGAAGCTCTTGATGAACCCCAACGATCAGGTGGCCTTCGCGCGCATCGCGAACGTCCCGGCGCGCGGGGTCGGAGCGAAGAGCTTGGAGAAGATCCTCGGCTGGGCCTCGGACCGGCGCGTGGGGATCCTCGAGGCGGCGCAGAGCGGCGAGGCCCTGGAGGCGATCCGCGGGCGCGCCAAGAAGGGGCTCGCAGAGGTGGGCGCGCTCTACGAGGACTTGGCCCCATACCGAGAGGGCCCCGCGGCGGAGGCGCTCACCAGCCTCCTCGCTCAGCTGGACGTGGACCGCTGGCTCTCGGAGGCGAACGACGGCCGCGAGGAAGAGCGCGAGGCGAACGTCCGAGAGTTCGAGGTCTTCGCCGAGCAGTTCGACGCGGACGATCCGGAGGGCGGGCTGCGCGGCTTCCTCGAGCACGTGTCCCTCGTCTCTGATGTGGACGGGATGGATGATGAGGCTGAGAAGGTCACGCTCATGACCTTGCACGCAGCGAAGGGCCTCGAGTTCCCGATCGTCTTCATCGCCGGCGTCGAAGAGGAGATCCTCCCGCACGCCCGCGCGGTCATGGAGAGCGAGGGGGATGAGGGGATGGAGGAGGAGCGGCGGCTCTTCTATGTGGGCATCACCCGCGCCGAGGAGGAGCTCCACCTCTTCCACGCGGAGACCCGGACA
>JAKVCE010000434.1 GCA_022447405.1 Planctomycetota bacterium
CCGCGTAGCCGCTCTCCTCAAAGTTCTTCTGGAACATGGCGAGGAGCTTCTCTGCTGCCTCGTCATAGGCCTCCTTGTCTTCCCAGCTCTCACGGGGGCTCAGGACGGAGGAGTCGACGCCGGGGCAGCTCGTGGGGAAGCGCAGGTTGAAGACAGGGTGAGTCTCATACTCCGTGCCCTCCACGTGGAGGTCACCGCGCAGGGCAGCGTCCAAGAGCGCGCGCGTGTCGTGGATCGAGATGCGCTTACCCACGCCGTAAGGGCCGCCGCTCCAGCCGGTGTTGAGCAAGATGCAGCGGGTGTTGTTCTCTTCCATCTTCTGTGCCAGGAGGGCCGCGTAGACGTTGGGCTTCTGGCTCATGAAGGGGGCGCCGAAGCACGCGCTGAACGCAGCCTTCGGCTCGGTCACGCCGACCTCCGTGCCAGCGAGCTTCGCGGTGAAGCCGCTCACGAAGTGGTACATGACCTCTTTGGGAGAGAGGACGCTCACCGGAGGCAAGACGCCGAAGGCGTCCGCGGTCAGGAGCACGATCGTCTCAGGGTGCGGTCCCCTCGCGCCCTCTGCGACATAGGGGTTGCAGTCGAGCGGATAGCTGAAGCGCGTGTTCTCCGTCACCGAGTTGTCGAAGAGGTCGAGCTCTTGAGGGTCCGTCTCCTCCATCGCCTTCCCGGGGAGCGTCGGGACGTTCTCGATGATGGTCCCCTTCATGGAGAGCGCCGCGGCGATCACAGGCTCAGCCTCTTTGTCGAGGTTGATCAGCTTCGCGTAGCAGCCGTCTTCGAGGTTGCTCACGCCGTTGCCGGTCCAGGCGTGCTCGTCGTCTCCGATGAGCTTGCGCACAGGGTCTGCGGACAGGGTGGTCTTGCCTGTCCCAGAGAGGCCGAAGAGGATCGCGCCGTCTTCGCGCTCGCCGATGTTCGCGGAGCAGTGCATCCCCATATGCCCCATCTCCGGGAGGAGATAGTTCATCACGGTGAACATGCTCTTCTTGACGACCCCACAGTAGTCAGCCCGGCCGCACACGAGGGCGATGCGGTTCTTCATGTCGAGGGCGACGACGCGCGCGCTCGCGGTCCCGTCACGCTCAGGGTCGCAGTGGAAGCTCGGCACGTTAAGCATCAGCCAGCGCTTCGCGTCCTCGTCCGCTACCCCATCGATCCCCTTAGGGAACATGTTGTGGGCGAAGAGAGCGTGCGTCGCGTACTCGCCGACGAAGCGATAGGGCACAGCGTACTCAGGGTCATAGCCGCAGTAGACGTCCTTCACATAGAGGGTCGCCTGCTTCTCATTGAGGTGAGCTGCGACGCGCTCAAGGAGCGCGGTGAACTTGTCCGGGTCGAAGCGCTTGAAGTCAGGCTTCCACCAGATCTTGTCTTCGAAATCAGGCCAGGCTACGCCGAAGGTGTCCTGCACCGGCCGCCCCGTGCAGCTCGGGTCGCTCGAATACACGAGCGGTCCATCCACTCCCAGCGCTGTGGTCGAGCCTTCTGCTCGTCGTCGGGTCCACCCTCTCGCACGCGCCCGCGATCGTTGGCGATCGCTGCGTGGAAGAGCTCATCCTTGGAGAGGTTCTCTTGGTACTCAACTTGGTTGAGTCCTAAGCGCTCTCTGAGCTCATTTCCGATGTCGGTCTTGGTGGTAGACATTCCCGCCCGAGGGTAGAGATGGGGGTTTTTCGGCCCTGCACGATGGTGCGAGGCCTTGGCTCTGAATCCACAGGATTCAGGCAAAAAATGCTACTCCGTAAACCGGGGAGACACAACCCGGATAAGTCTGCGGAGCCCTGGAGCTAGGAAGTGCGCTCGTGGGCCGCCTGGTACCACTCCAGGGTCCTCCTGAGACCCTCCCGCCAGGTGACGCCCGCGCCTAGATCAAGGAGGCGCCGAGCGCGCTCAGTGTCAGCCAGGCTGTGCCTCACATCTCCCGCTCGCGGCTCTCTGAAGGCTGGCTCGAGGTCTGAGCCGAGGGCCTCTGCCATAGCCCTATATAGGTCGAGGATCGACACTCGCTCCCCACCTCCGACGTTGATGACTGCGCCCCCGGGCACGTCGCGCTCCATGGCGGCGAGGTTGGCCCGGACGACATTGTCGACGTAGGTGAAGTCCCGCGTCTGGCCCCCGTCCCCGAAGATGGTCGGCGGGGTCCCGTTGAGGAGGCAGCGCGCGAAGATCGCGATCACGCCCGTGTAGGGGCTGTCGTCGAGCTGTCTAGGCCCGAACACGTTGAAGTAGCGCAGCGAGACCGT
>JAKVCE010000435.1 GCA_022447405.1 Planctomycetota bacterium
GGGGCTCATGGGCGCATCAACCACGCTTGAGTTCTTGTCGGCGGACGTCGTCGGCCTCTCACCCCTCGCGCGCGCTGCGCTGGGGGGAGAGCTCTGTGTGCCTGGGGTGAGGGTGTCGCGGGCCGCCGAAGAGGTAGAGCAGCCTGCGGAGCGCTTCGACCAAGAGGCGCGCGCCTCGCTCGCCGAACGACTTGAGGAGGCTCTCGGCTCCATCTCGCCGCCCGTCGCTGTCCTTGAGTCCGTCCGCGCCCTGCGCGAGCCTGGTGCCTGCGTCGTCATGACGGGTCAGCAGCCCGGTCTTGCCTGCGGGCCGCTCTACTCGCTCTGGAAGGGCCTCCAGGCAGTCGCCGTCGCGCGGCGCCTCTCAGAGGAGTGGGGGGTCCCTGTGGTGCCGATGTTCTGGAACCACGCGGACGACCACGACATCGCCGAGGTCCACCACACCTGGCTCGTGAACCGCAACCTCGACCTCCAGAAGGTCGGCCTCGCCGGGATGTCGAGCGGCCGTCAGCCCTTCTCGCGCATCGAGCTCAACGAGGAGAAGAACAAGCTCGCCGCCTTCGCCGGCCTCATGCGCGAGGTGTACGGAGACCACCCCTATATAGAGGAGGCCGTGAAGGCCCTCGCGCCGCGCGAGGGCGAGAGCCTCGCCCGCGCCTTCACCCGCGGGATGACCGCCCTCCTCGGCCGCCACGGGCTCGTCGTCTTCGAGCCCGACTGGCTCCGACAGGACCTCTCAGCGGCTCTGGCCCGGCTCGTCGGGGGGGACGTCCCCGCGGAGCTCGCCAAGGGAGAGGCAGACCTGGTGGCAGCCGGGCACGAGGTCGCGCTCCCCTCTGCCGAGGCCGCCCTCGTCTACCGCGTCGACGACGACGGTCGCCGCCCCCTGCGGCCTGGGGGAGAGGGCTATCAGTTCGACGGCGAGAGCGGGTCCCGCACCGCGGCCGAGCTCGCCGCTGAGATCGTCCAGGAGCCGGAGGCCTACTCTGCTGGCGCGCTGCTCCGCCCGCTGGCACAAGACATCGCCCTGCCCGTCTGCGCCTATGTCGGGGGCTGGGGAGAGCTCGCCTACCAGGCCCAGCTCGGCCGCCTGCGCGAAGCCTCCGGCGCGCCCGTGACAGCCTTCCTGCCCCGGCTCTCGATCAGCCTCACAGACCCTGAGACCCGCGCCTCTCTCGAGACCCTCGAGTGCACGGTCGCCGACATCCTCTCGGCGAAGGGGGAGTGGAAGCCCGCCGAAGAGGGGTCCGGACGGCCCCCTGTGCTCGACACCTTGCGCTCCCTAGCCGAGGGCGCCCGCGCAGAGCTCCTCGATCAGCGCGCGCCGCTCGCAGACCTCGACCCCCGGCTCGCCGGCGGCCTCGACCGCGCGGCGGATCAGGTTCGCGACGCGGTGGAGAAGGTCGCCAAGAAGGCGGAGCGGGTGCACGCCAACCAGTCTGGCCGTGGCCGCCGGCACGAGCGGCGCGCAAACCACGCGCTCTCGCCTCGCGGCGTCCCGCAGGAGCGCGCCCTCGGCCCGCTCCCTTTCGTCGCCAAGTTCGGCCTCGACTGGCTGGACGAGCTCCTTGAAGAGCTGGACCCCTTCGCCCCAGAGCACATTCACTGCGGCTTGTCGCGGGCTCCTGAGGCCTGATCACCACCGGCTCCGCTACAGCGGTTAGGCTCAAGGTATGAAGCTCGACTGTTTGGTCATCGCCGCCCACCCCGACGACGCCGAGATCTCGGTGGGGGGGACGCTCTTGAAGCTCGCCCAGGCGGGCAAGAGGGTCGGCGTCGTCGACGTGACAAGGGGCGAGCTCGGCACCCGCGGGACGGTGGAAGACCGCGCCCGGGAGACCGCCACAGCGAGCGAGTTGCTCGGCCTCTCTGTGCGCCACAACCTCGACGCAGGCGACGGGCGGGTCGTGGTCACGCCAGCGCTCCGCGAGCGGCTGGCCGCGATCATCCGGGACCACGCCCCCAACCTCGTCCTCTGCCACCACTCAGAGGCCCTCCACCCGGCCCACGCCGCCTCGGGGCAGCTCGCCAGAGAGGCCTGGTATCTCTCCGGGCTCGGCCGCCTCGCCGAAGAGGCCGGCGGGGCCCCGGCCCACCGCCCCCAGCGGATCTACGAGTTCCTCGGCCACGTCCCCTTTGACCCGACCTTTGTGGTCGACATCGAGCCCGTCTGGGAGCAGAAGGTCGCGCTGATCCAAGCCTACGCCTCACAGCTCGCCCCTAGCGACGAGTCGGACGAGGG
>JAKVCE010000436.1 GCA_022447405.1 Planctomycetota bacterium
CTCGCTCACGGGGGTGTAGACCGGACCGGGCTCCACAGGCTTGACGACCGGGGCCTCCACGACCACCGGCGCGGGCTTGCCGCTCCAGTCGAAGTCCCAGAAGGTCTTCCTGATGAGCTGAGTGTCGACCAGGCTCTGCTTCGGACCGCTGTAGTCCTCAACATCCTGGAGGGTCCGCTTCACCTCATCCGGATCAATCTCAGCGACGCTTCCCTGCGCCACCACGATGATCTCATACACGTACCACCCCAGACCGGCGGTCAGGAGGAGAGAGGCGATCCAGATGATCTCGCGAAGTCGTGTGACGCTCATGGGTACCCGGAATCCATGCTATGAGGCTCCAGGCATGGTCGCAAGGAGACTCAGGGGAAGGGGGTGCATCAGAGACGCCCCCCGGGAGAGTCTATTCCCCGCGCTCGCGTGATTCTGTAACGAGTTGGTAGAGCCTCTTTAGGAGCTCCGGGAGCCCCTGGTGCGTGTGAGAGGAGAAACGCAGCACAGGGTGGCCTGTTTCCTCCTCCAGGGCCGCTGCGGCCTCCTCTGCTTGAGGGCCCTCGACCTTGCTGGCAGCGAGGACGAGGGTCTTCCCCGCCAGGGGGCTTGAATATTCTTCCAGCTCCTTGCTGATAGATCGGTATGCCTCGGAGGGGTCTGTCACGCCATCAGGGGAGCAGTCAACGAGGTGCAGGAGCACCCGGCAGCGCTCCACGTGCCGGAGGAAGCGATGCCCGAGGCCCACCCCCTGCGCCGCGCCCTCGACGAGCCCGGGCAGGTCCGCGATGACCAGCGTCTGGTAGTCGCTCACGCTCGCGATCCCGACCTGTGGGTCGAGGGTAGTGAAAGGATAGTCAGCCACCTTGGGCCTGGCTTTCGTAACGACCGAGAGAAAGGTGCTCTTCCCTGCGTTCGGCAGACCGACGAGCCCGACGTCCGCGAAGAGCTTCAGCTCGAGCCGCAGCTCGCGGCGCTCGCCTTCGGCACCCTTGGTCGCGTAGCGCGGCTCCTGTCTCACGCTGCTCTTGAAGCGGCTGTTCCCTTTGCCGTGCTTGCCGCCTTGGGCGACGACCAGCTCCTGGCCCTCCTCCGTCATGTCCGCGAGGCGGTTGCCGCGCTCCTTGTCGTAGACCAGCGTCCCGATCGGGACCTCAACGCGCACGGACGCGCCGCTCTCCCCCGTGCACAGGCGCGGGCCGCCGGGGCGTCCGTTCTTGGCGCGGTAGCGCGGACTCCGCGCGACAGAGAGGAGGGAGGTCACGCGGCTCGATGCCACGAGGACGACGTCTCCGCCGCGGCCGCCATCTCCGCCATCCGGTCCGCCCTTAGGGACAAACTTCTCTGTCCGAAAGGAGACAGCCCCGTCACCGCCCTTGCCGGCGTTCACTTCTACGAGAGCTTCGTCCCTAAACACGAGACCTCCTCGTCATCGGCGCCGCGAGGGCGCCTCGTCTTGGAGCTGCCGAGCCGCGCTCAGCCGAGCGGGTCCACGTGGACCCTGCGCCCAGACTGAAAGCGGACGACGCCGTCGATGCGAGAGTAGATCGTGTAGTCGCTGCCCAGGCCGGTGTTCTTGCCAGGCTTGTAGCGCGTACCGCACTGCCGCACGAGGATCGTGCCCGGCTTCACCGTCTGTCCACCGAAGCGCTCGACGCCCCGGAACTGGGGGTTGGAGTCGCGACCGTTACGAGTTGAACCTTGTCCCTTCTTATGTGCCATCGCTGCTCCTCTAGGCGTCGATCGAGGTGATCTTCACGGCGGTGTACTTCTGACGATGTCCCCGCTTGACGCGCACGTTCTTACGGCGCTTGAAGCGGAAGACGACGAGCTTGGGGCCCTTCTTGTCTCCGAGGACCTCTGCCTTGACGGAGGCGCCCTCGACCGTCGGGTTACCGACCTGAACTTTGCCCTCGTCGCTCACGAGGAGGACCTCATCAAAGGTCACGGTGTCGCCCGGCTGGGCGTCTGAGCGGAGATCGCACATGACCACATCGCCCGAGCGGACGGTGGCTTGCTGGTTGCGATCGCGAATGACGGCGTACATCTGAACTCCTGGGTGATTGGGGGCCGCCGGGGACGCGCCGGGTGATCCGGTCGCGCGCTACCACGGCTGGGCAGTGGGCACCTCCACCGTCGGAGGAGCCATTTGGGCCGAAAAATATAGCAGCAGACCCCCTAGGAAGCACCCCCCAACGCAAAGTTCACGCCTGGGGGATGCCTAGGAGGGCCTCTGGGGCGTCAGCG
>JAKVCE010000437.1 GCA_022447405.1 Planctomycetota bacterium
CTACGAGTACTTCGAGGTCGGCATCCACGCGGTGGAGCCGCACTACGGCGTGCGCACGGACCGCTACAAGCTCATGCACTTCCACCGCGTCGACGAGTGGGAGCTCTATGACGTCCCGAACGATCCTAATGAGGTCCACAACCTCTACGGCGTGCCCGGGACGGAGGAGCTGACGGCTGCGCTGAAGGCTGAGCTCACGCGCCTGCGCGAGCACTACCAGGTGCCCTGACCCCTCTCTTGAGGAGTGCGCCTCCATCGATCTCAACATGCTAGACGACGACCTAGAAGACGATGAGGATTATGAAGGTGACCCGAGCTGTCCCTTCTGCGGCGAAGAGTGCTGGAACAATGAGGACGGTGGGCACCTCCTCGCCAGCCTCGACCAGGACTGGAGAGAGGGGAATTTTTATGTCGGCCTTGTGGGAGGCGAGCTCTACGACGTCGATGAGATTGGGGAGCTGTTCAGGCGAGTCCTCGAAGAGACCGCCGATCTTCTCTGCCAAGGCAAAGACCCCAGGCAAGCAGAGTATTCATGGCTAGGTGAGCACCGAGCAACCCTCTCGCCCCTCATCGAACATCTCGCATCAACTCATGTTCCAAGAGCAGAGCTCCTCTCTTCCAAGGAGGAGTACGGCAGCTCTGATGGCGCCCTCCTGCAACATGTGGAGCGTCTAGCTGATGTTTTGCAGGGAGCCCTCGCAAAACTTGTCGAGCACACCCAAGCGACCGAGATCGAATCCACGAGTGAGACCTTCGACTCTATGCCGGGACACTCCTATAACTCGAGGGAGTGGTGGTGCAGTCACGCGAGAGACTCCGCACAAGCTCTCCGTAAACTCCTGAGGACGACGCTCGACGCTCCCTCATCCTGATCTCTCAGGATTTCCAGGCTCCCTTTACCTCCCCTTCAGCCTTCCTTCTCGTGTTCGAGGAGCCACATGGGGTGGACCGACGGCGTGTGTGCGGTCGTCATCAGGGCGGCGGCCTCGGCGGCGACCTCCGGTAGCTCTGCGGAGAGGTCCTTCCACTCGCTGATGTCCGCCTCCAAGTCGTAGAGCTTCAGCTCGCCTGAGTGGATCGGGTTGCGGATGGCCTTCCACTTGTCAAAGCGCACCGCCTCCGCCCCCTTCCACTCGTGGAACTCCCAGTAGAGGTAGTCATGGTCGGGCTGCGCCTCTGCGTCTCCAAAGAGCTCAGGCAGCATGCTGATCGAATCCAGCCCGTCTGAAGGCGCGACCCCCGCGAGCTCTGCGGCGGTCTCGAAGAAGTCTCCGAAGTAAGAGATGTGGTCTGTGACGACGCCCGCCGGGACCTTGCCCGGCCAGCGCGCGATGAGCGGGACGCGGATCCCGCCGTCGTGCAGGCTGCGCTTGTTGCCCCGGAGCGGTCCGTTGGAGTCGAAGAAGTTCGGGTTGTAGCCGCCCTCGGAGTGCGAGCCGTTGTCGGAGGTGAAGAGGACCAGCGTGTCCTCCTCCAAGCCCAGCTCACGGAGGAGCTCGAGGATGCTGCCGACCTCAGCGTCGACGTTGCTCACCATCGCAGCGTAGCCCTTCTCAGGGTCGCGCCAGTCTAGGTCCGCGTACTGGCCGTAGTCGGGGACCTCCATGCCCTCCTTCCCCGCCTCGTTGTTCGCGTGCGGCACGGTGATCGGGAGGAAGCAAAAGAAGGGACCGTCAGCCTGCTCTCTGATGAACGCCCGCGCCCGCTCGAAGATGAGGTCGGTGGCGTACTCGTTCTTCTCGCTGGCCTTGCCCTGACCGTGCCTGCCCTCGTTCGGGACGACGTTGGTGAGCTCCACCCGCTCCTCACCGTCGAGGAGGAAGGTCGGGTAGTGGTTGTGGGCGTGGACCTGACTCAGGAAGCCAAAGAACTCGTCGAAGCCCTGCTTCGTCGGGACGCCCTCGGAGCCCGCGAGCCCCAGGCCCCACTTCCCGAAGCCGCCGGTCGCGTAGCCGGCCTCCTGGAGGACCTCCGCGACCGTAACCTCCTCGGAGATGAGGGGCTTCGCGCCGTTTCCGCGGATGTAGGTGTGCCCCATGTGCTTCCCCGTCATTAGGACAGAGCGCGAGGGGGCGCAGACGGTGCAGCCCGCGTAAAAGTCCGTGAAGCGCATCCCCTCGGCCGCCATGGCGTCGAGGTGGGGGGTGCGGTTCACCTCAGAGCCGAAGCAGCCGAGGTCGCCGTACCCCATGTCGTCGATGTAGACGAGGATGAAGTTCGGCTTGCGGCGCTCCTC
>JAKVCE010000438.1 GCA_022447405.1 Planctomycetota bacterium
GGGCATTCAGTCCCCGAGGAAGCCCTCAGCCTGCATCCAAGCCTCTAAGAGGAGCGGCCATTTGCCCACCGACTCGTTCGGCTTGCGCATGCCGAAGCCGTGACCGCCCTTCGAGAAGACATGCAGCTCATAAGGGACCTTGGCCTCCTCGAGCGCGGCCGCGTAGATGCGAGAGTTCGCGACGGGGACCCAGTCATCAGCAGCGTGGACGAGGAACGCTCGCGGCGTCTTCGAGGTGACGTGCTGCTCGCTTGAGAACCTCTTGATGAGCTCATCCGAGGGGCTCTCGCCCAAGAGCCTCTTCCCTGAGCCGCTGTGCGAGAACTTCCCCTTCATGGTGACCACGGGGTAGACGAGGACGCTGAAGGCCGGCGGCGCTTCGGTCAGCTGCACTGAGGCTGAGGCTGCGAGGTGCCCGCCAGCGGAGAAGCCCATGACGCCCACTCGCTGCGGGTCGATGTTCCACTCCTTGGCGTGCGATCGAGTCAGCTCGAAGGCCTTTCGGCAGTCACCGATCGGCGCCTCGTGTCCGAACACGTGGCCCTCGGGCCTGGGCATCCTGTACTTGAGGACAACCCCCGCGACCCCGCGCGCGGCGAACCAGCGCGCGATGTCGTGGCCCTCCTTGTCGATGGCGAGGAGGGCGTAACCGCCGCCTGGGCAGATGACGACAGCGCATCCGTTCGCCTCCTCCGGCTTCGGCAAGTGCACCGTGATACTCGGGACATAGACATTCGCGACGTGCGCGTCGCCCGCTCCGCCCGTCCAGACCTCCTCCGGGATGGTCTCTGGCGCGCCGGGAACTCCTCCCGGCCAGAGCTCCAGCACGATGGGGTCCGGTGCCTCGAGGGCAGGGGTCGGGAGCTCAGGGAGGGTCAGCGCGAGCGCGGCGTAGAGGAGGCAATGCATGCGCTCACTCTAACCGACCTCCGCAAGTCGCCCCCTCCCAGGAGGCGGGCGCGCTCAGTCCTTCTTGCCGGTGAAGGGGACGCGCTCGGAGTGACCGGTGGCGTGCTCCCAGGAGTAGCCCTTGCGCTCGCCCTCGCGGACGTGCTGGCCGCGGCGGCGCTTGCGCCGGACCTCGAAGGTCTCCAAGGCCTCGGTCAAGGCGGCGCTGAGCGCCTTCTCCCTCGCCCCAGGTTTTGCCTGCGCGAGGAGCTCACAGCTGATCCCGAAGGCGTCGGGCTGGACGATGTGGAGACCTGGCTCCGTGGGCATGCCCTCGTGCTTGGAGAGCTCCTCGGTGTCAGCCAGGGAGACCCAGCGGAAGCGGCCGATGAACTCATCGCTCCAGGCGAGCGGCGCCAAGCGTTCACGGAGCTTCTTGGCCGCCTTCTCGTCTTTACCGACAGCCACGACGAGGGGCATGGAGTCGCAGGCCGTCACGTTCATGGCGAGCTTGAGGCCCTTGATGGTCGGCAGAGAGCGTGACTTTCCCTTCCTCTTCGAAGGGCTCACGTGCTCCTCCGCGAGCTCGCTGAGGAGCTCGGCGAACTCATCCGCGTCAGAGGAGAGCCACTTTGGAGAGCGGCCGCTCCGGGTGAGCTGCTCCTCGCCATCAGAGTCGAGGACAGTGAAGACCGTGTTCTCTAGGCGCCCGTTGCGACCTCTATAGATGGAGAGGAGGAGCTCGGACTCGTCGAGATCTTCGAAGGACTTGGGGCGAACACAGACAAAGTTACGAGAGGCCGTGACCACGGCAGGATCGGCGAGATAAATCTCGTTCGTCTCCTGGAAGCCAGGTCACCACATCCCCGGGACTCCGCCGCAGCGAGGCGCGGCCGAGTGGAGGAGGATGGGCAGGTCCAAGCGCTTGGCCTCGGCCAGGCCTTGCTCCCAGGTCCCGTACCAGGCGATCGCTCCGGTCTCTTCCTCCGCTGGGGAGGCAGAGGCCAGGACGCAAAAGAGCGCTGCTTGGAGGAGCTTCATGGGGTCGCTGAACAGTTCTATGGCGGAGAGGTTCCGCAGCTCTCCATCTTAGTCCAGGCCCTGAGAGACCCTCCCTGCTATTAGGGGAGGAAGGTCGCGAGGCGGTTTGAGAGGCTGCCACAGGCCCAGAGCGGGAGTCGCGACCAGGTCTTGCGCAGGAGCGCCGTCTTCGGGTTGGACGGGGTGAAGGACGGCACCTTGGCGTCGCTCGCGAGGAGCGCGTGGCGATAGTTGAGGGGGGTCGGCTCGAAGCCCTGGTTGCGCTTGAACGTGCAAGCCCCGGAGTCCTTGCGG
>JAKVCE010000439.1 GCA_022447405.1 Planctomycetota bacterium
TGATCCCAGCAGGGAGCGCTGGATCGATGCTGTAGCTCGCTGTGGCGCCGCCGACGAGGGGCTCGCTGAAGTAGTCGTCCAAGTGAGCGGTTCCGAGGAAGCCCGGGTCGCTGTAGTTGAAGATGACATCGGGGTCGTAGACCACGACCTCGCGGGTCACCTGGTCGGCGTCGTTCCCACCTGAATCAGTGACGTCAAAGGTGAGGATGTAGGAGCCCAAGACGTCTATGTCGACCGAGCCGCCGATCACGATGTCATCGGTGATGTCCCCATCCTCAACGTCTGCGGCGGTCGCGCCTGCGTCGACGTACGGGGTGCCCTGCTCATGGATCACCGAGGCATCCCCGAGGAGTGTGATGACGGGCGCGTTCAGATCTTCTCCTCCGCTGCCGCCACCTTCATCCGCACGGCCACCGCAGGCGGCGAGGATGAGGAGGAGGCTCAGGCTTGAGGTGCGGAGGGTCTGTTGCGGGTTCATGTGCGGTAGCTGTTGGCGGTGGCGGCGCGGTCTGTGTCCACTCCTCCAAGTCGAGTCCCAGACTCGCAGCGGACGGAACCGTCCATTCCACTTGAAGAGTATCGCAAGGAGAGAGGTCGGCAAATCTGGGTGGTAGATCCGTACGGGAGGCTCATGAAGGGGCTCTCTGGGGCTCAAAATGCGGCCCCTGTTGTCCCCACTCATAGCTCAGTCGATCTCCATAAGGTGCTGATAAGAAAGCCTTTAAGGCTCTCGTTTCACCCGCCTTTGGGTCACCTGGCCTGGCGGCATCGCTAGACTCCTCCTGATGAAGAGCGAGGGCGAAGAGGAGCCTGTCATCGAGGTCGAGGGCGAGCGCCTCGATCCAGAGGATCCGGAGGGGTCCGGTGGGGGCGCGGCGGAGCGCTGGGGCGGCGCCTTCGGACCCGTCCTCGCGGGGATGATCATCGACGTCCTCGACATCGCCACCTTCGGAGCCACGGGCATCTACATCGGCTTCTTGCTCGGCGCGCCTGCGGGCTGGTACCTCGCGCGGCGCCTGGGCCTGGACAGGAAGCGCGCCCTCCTCGCGGCCCTCGGCTCCGGGATCTACTGCACTGTCCCGTTCACCTCCCCGATCCCGGTCGCCACCTTGATCGGGGTCTGGGCACGTTCGCGTCAGGCTCCCTGACCACCAGCGCTGCGTCGCGTGAGCAAGGTCGCCGCGAGCTCGCGCGCCGCGATGACGCACTGATCGGAGTTGTGGTAGTCGTACCTCCCGAAGCGGCCTAGGGGGATGACCCCGACGCTCTCCAACCACTCGATCGAGCGCGCGCGGCGCTCCTCGAAGCCGTGGGTGTAGACGATGTAGGCGTGTCCCTCGTCGCTGCGGTCTGTGAAGAGCACCTGCTCCTTCGTGAGCAGCCCCGCGCGCTCGAGCCCCGCGACGACTTCTTCGGTGAGCTCCTCCCCAGGGGCCTCGCCGTCGCCACGCCAGTTGACCTCGCACTGCAGACCAGCGCTCCCGTCTGGCGCGTTCCTCGGCGAGTAGTTGGAGATGTAGGTCACGCGGTTGGCGGGACCTTGGTCATCGTGGGGCAGGTAGACCCAGGAGAAGTCCGGCTGCTCGTCGCTGTTGATGGCGAGGAGGATGGAGCTGAGCGAGTTGTAGCTGAGCCCGCTCATCGCTGCGGCGACGTCTTCGGGGACCCCCTCGATGAGCCGCGGGAGCGCGTCCATAGGCAGCGTAGAGATCACGAGGTCAAAGTCCTCTCCGTCGACGCGCCAGCCCTCGCCGTGGCGAGTGAGCTCTGTGACGGGGGTGTTCAGACGCACCTGGCTTATGACCGCGCTCGAGATCCCGTCCGTGATGGCTTGGAAGCCGCCAGTCTCTGGGTAGTGGAACACGGACTGGTGGACGTACCCCTCGGTGCGGACTCCCTGGGAGGCCTTGACCACGTCCTCGAGGGGCGCCTCCGGGACGCGCCCTGCGACCCAGCTGGAGCTGAGCTCCGAGAGCTCCCGCTTCCAGATCTTCTCGTTGTAGGGCTTCATGAAGTGCGCGTGGATGCCGCCGCCGAATCGCCAGCGCACCCAGGCGTCGAAGTCCGCGGGGGCCTCGCTGCCCGAGCTCGTCCGCTCCTCGTAAGCAGCGATGTAGCCCTCGATGCACTCCTTGTTGGTCTCTGGCGGGAGGTCGCAGAGGCCGTTCTCGAAGGGGTAGTGCACCCAGCAGTCGCCGAAGCGGATGCGGGTCTGT
>JAKVCE010000044.1 GCA_022447405.1 Planctomycetota bacterium
AGACATCCACGCGACCGTCCCCGTCCCAGTCTCCGGTCGCGACGCCCGTGTGCGAGCCGAGGCCAGAGAGGTCGAAGCCCTCGACGCGGACCGACTTGTCATTGAGCTGCGCGAAGCGCGCGACGCCCTCGCCTCCGCGGTTCTCCAAGACGTAGAGGCCGCCCCAGAACTCGCCGCCGATGAGGTCCATGTCGCCGTCACCGTCCCAGTCGATCGGAGCGACGTTGGTCGCCTGTCCGTACTCCAAGGGATCGCCGAGCGGGTCCAGGAGCTCAGCTCGCTCTGCCCATCCCTCCTCCGTCGCGAGGTAGTAGTAGAGCTTGCTCGGCCAGGAGCCGGAGAGGAGGTCCTCGCGCCCGTCACCGTTGAGGTCCACGAACTGCGGACCGAAACCAACACATCAGCCAGTGGGGACCTTGAGCTTGGACTTCTGGACCTTGGCCCAGACGTGCTCACCGAGCTCGGGCTTACCAAGCTCTGCGCTGTTCGGGTACACCCGCAGGTTGCCCTTCCCGAACTGCCCCACGAGCAGGTCGAGGGTCCCGTCGCCATCCCAGTCACGCATCATCGGCGCTGCGTGGCCCGTGTCTACGTCGATGGGTTCGCCGTCCACGCGAACGAGCCGGGGCTTCGAGAGCGCGCTGGTCTCGTCGCTCGGGTGGGGTCGCTCCGGAGATTGGCTCCAAGCGGGCGCGGCGCAGAGGATGAGGGTCGCTGCGAACATGACTTGGATTCTAGGCGATGTGTTGCTGGCGCAGCAGGGAGGGCTGCGTCCTGCGCCTATCCACGCACCATCGCAGCGAACTCGTCGTCTTCCCCGAGGGGGTAGCGCGGGCCGCCGGGACCGCCGATCGACTCCTTCCAGGGGTCGGGCTTGGCGATGGGTCGGACGAGCTCGCGGCTGACATGGACAGCGGCGTAGTAGCGCGCGCCCCGCGTGAGGTGTCGCATGGCGACGGCGAATCGTCCGATCGCGAAGATGATGAGGAGCGTCGCGAGCCCGGTCTCTGGGCTGAGGTCTCCGCCGAAGCTCCTGAGGGCCTGACCGCACGCGTAGACCACGATGAGATCAACGCAGAACAGCAGGACGAGCGGCCGGAGGGTGCAGATCGGGTTGCGGAAGATCGTCGCGATGGTGCACAGGCCAGCCCACAGCGCTGACTTCGTGTCGTGCAGCGCCAAGCGCGTGCGCGAGTAGAGGCTCCACGAGGAGACGAGGGCGAAGAGCAGCGCGTAGAGCCCGTCTTGGACCCAAGCGAGGTTGCGGACCGTCGCCTCTGAGTCGAGGGTCTCGAGGGAGACGTAGTCGCCGTCCGGGACGCCCATCAGGCCGCCGAGCACGAAGCGCTCCCAAGGCGTCTCGTAGACGACCCAGCCGAGCGCAGCGAGGAGGAGCATCTGAATGAACATCAAGCGCAGGAAGCGCCAGAAGAAGCGCGCGCTCCCGCCGAAGAAGCGGCGCAGAGAGCGACCCTCTGTCCGCTCCAGGGCGATCTGCAGCCAGCCGCCGCCTGTGAAGGCGCCGAAGAGGAGCGCGATGAAGGCGAGGATCGCGCCCAGCCCCGCGGCGTACTCAGAGGCCGCGCTCATGGACGCGCCGTGATCGATGCGGAAGTTGGCGCCGAGGTCGTTCAGGAGCGTGCCCGGGGCGTAGCGGTTCTGGAGCGCTCCGGACATCCAGTCGAACCAGCCCATGGCGACGGTCAGGGCGAGGAGCTCGAAGATGAGCCAGCAGCTCACCCAGACAGCGGTGCGGCCGACCGCGCCGTTCAGGGCGCGGACTGTGATCGGGGTCTTGGTCGCTTCGCTCATCTCAACCACCCACGCTCATGTACCAGAGCATCATGTGCTCCCACTGCGAGAGGACGCGCTCGGACCAGCGCAGCGCGGTGACCTCGTCGGCCTTCGCGTGCCACTGGTTGTCCGACATGTCCGTGTCGATCCAGTAGTTGGAGTCCGGGTCGAGGACGACGGAGGCGACCTTCGTCTCGGACTCGAAGGACATCCGGAACCAGTTGTCGTTGAGCTGCTGTGCGCGGGTCCAGACGCCGCGCTCTGTGCTGCCGTCCTCGTAGGTGACCTCCCAGGGGAGCGGGATGCAGAACTCACCCTTCTGCGACAGGAGGATCGAGACCTCCCAAGGGGGTGAGCTCTCCTCGGCCTCCCCTCCGGAGCCCTCCTCTCCTTGCTCGCCTGCGTACACCACATCGGCATTGGGCGCCTCGCCTGCAGCGAGCTCCTTGAAGGGGCCGTTGCCTTCCTGGAACCAGCCCGCGGGCTTGGAGGCGCGCGACTGCGAGACCGTCACGCCCCAGTCGGTCTGCTTCACCGAGCGGAAGGCGTCCTCGAGGAACCACTGGCAGTCCAAGCCGGCCCCCTCTTGGAAGGCGGCGAAGAAGTCGTCCGTGTAGGGGTGCCGGTTGCGCCAGAGCTTGGAGTAGTGACGCATGCCGCGCAGGAAGGCCTCGTTCCCGACGAGCCCCTTGAGGCTGCGCAGGAGCACGGCTGTGCGCGGGTAGGAGTTTGAGCGGTAGGTGAGGCCGTCGCGGTAGACCCATGCGTGCTTGTCCACCGGGTCCCCGGCGGGCTGACGCAGGAAGCTGCCGCGGTCGCTCCAGCGCGGGTCGTCGAGCGCCCGCTGGAAGGTGAGCCAGGGCTGATCGCGCCAGAAGTTCAGGAAGCCAGAGGAGCGCAAGGGCTTAAGCGCCGGATAGCCGTCGATCTCCCAGCGCCTGCCGAGCGCCCAGTCGCCGACCTTGCCCCCCGCGGGCACACCAGTCATCCGGCGGCCGTCGACGAAGATCCGCGAGTACTCCGTCGTCCTGCGCTGCGGGCCGTACTCGCGCCAGAGGACCTCCGAGTCGGTGTAGGAGTTGAAGCCCTCGTCCAGCCACGCGGCCTCAAACTCATTGTTGCCGACGAGCCCGTACCAGAACTGGTGCCCGGCCTCGTGGACGGTGACCGACTCTGGCACATACATGTCGGGCGTCGTGCCGAGCTTGGTTCCGCAGGTGAAGATCGTCGGGTACTCCATCCCGCCCGCGGCCCTGCCGCCCCAGGCCGGGTCGATGACGGTCACCTCTTCGTACGGGTACTCGCCGAACCAGAGCCCGTAGAAGAAGAGCGCCGCCTCGGTCGCCCGGATGTGCCGGTCCGCCTGCTCAGCGCGCTCAGGCTGAATCAGGAGCTTCACGTTGACGTCTCGGAGCTCGAGCTCGACGTCTGGGCCGAAGGCCGCTCGCGCGATCTCGACCTCCTCCGGGTGCTTCGCCGCCCACTCCTCGTAGGTGAACTTGTGCTCTTTGACCACAAACTTGGGGTCCGCGGTCCAGGTGAAGTTGTGGATCATCGGCATGTGGCCGAGGTGATCCTCAGTCTCCCGGTCTTCCTTGCTGGGGGCCTCGTAGTAGACCTCGATGCGGTCCTGGCCCTTCTCCTCGTAAGTGGGGTCAGCGATGCCCGACCCGCCCACGCGCAGCACGCCGTCGGAGCCCAAGTATTCACGCGGCAGGTCCAGCGTGACGCGGTAGTAGCCGAAGTCCGCGTAGAACTCCGTGGAGCGGTGGAACTCGTGGCAGTTCCAGGTGTCCCCTTCGAGCACGCCGAGCTTCGGATACCAGTGTGCGTTGAGGTAGAAGTCGCCCTTGTATCCGGTGCGCCGCCTGACGCGCGGCAGCTGCGACTCCCACTCGAGCTCGATGGTGATCGTCTGCCCGCTCTTCACAGGCCTCGGCAGGTCGACCGAGAACACGGTGCGGTCGTCGTTCTGGACGTAGCTCTCCTCGGGAGAGGCCGGCGTGTCAGGCAGCCTGTAGCGGAAGGTGTCGATCACGCTCGCGCCGTCGACCTTGAGCTCGCGCACCCACTGCCAACCCCACTCGTCGGACACCGTCGTGTCGCGCAGCTTGCCGCCCGACTCGATCAGGTGCGTGGAGCGGTTGTTCGAGAAGGCGTTCAGGTAGGCGTGGAACCAGAGCTCGGTCGCCGTCTCGCCGCTGCGGTTCGTCCAAGTGATCGTCTCCGAAGCTCGGAGGTACTTGGCGTCGTTGTCGAGCACCGCCCGGATGTCGTAGGTCACGAAGTTGGACCTGTCATCCATGGCCTCCTCAGGGGGGGGCACGATATCCTGTGCAGCGGCGGGGGCGACCCAAAGGAGGGCCGCTGCGAGGCTTGTGGAGGCTCTTCTGAGGGGGCTCTTCATGGACTCAATCAGCATTGAGGCGCGCCATGATGCGCCCACACGGGCTATCTCGCAAGAACAACTGCCGTAAACCTTTACAGGGCTTGAGGTTGGGAGCGAAGGGAGCGTCCTGATCTCCCTGTAAGAGCTCACCGCAGGAGGCTCGCTGAGACCGGCGCCATAACCCCCTATTTTTCAATGCCTTAGCGCCTTCGCGCTCTTTCGGGCCGGCGCGGCAAAAAGCCTGCCGATTTCTCCTCATCCGCGCTGCCCACAGGCCGATAACGGGCCTGGAGACCCCGAACCCTCCACGGAGGGACAACATGCACATCCGCAACGAAAACACCCGCCCCAGCGACGAAGCCGCTCGGACGAAGCCCCACGAGATCGACCTCACCAAGTCGAACCGTGAAGGCATCGAAGAGACGGTCGACCGCTCCCGCCAGGCCGACAGCGTGGACCTCTCCAAGGCAGCTCAAGCTGCTGAGGAGCACGTCGGGCCTGAGGGATCGCGTGAGACCTCTGAAGAGCGCGCCCTGCGCCTCGACGCCCTGCGTGCCGAGGTGGAGGCTGGCACCCTGAACTCGCCCGAGCGCGTTCAGAAGGCCGCCGAGAAGCTCCTCGGGGACTGACGGGCACAAGAGAGTCCCAGCTCCGCCACCGCAACGGAGCATGGGTATAGATGAAGGCAGCGACTCATCGCCGGGTCGCTGCCTTCTTGTGTAGGTGCAGAGCGCTGGGAGCTAAATAGAGAGCGGCCGGAAAGAGCGAGAGCTCTCTCCGGCCGCTGTGCTGAGTCGAGCCCCTAGAGCAGCTGCGAGAGCTGCCAGGCGGCGAAGCGCGCGAAGCGACGTGGGGAGAGCAGCGCGAGGTCTGAGGGCTCTGAGCCCCTGTACTCCGCATCGCTCGCGTCCGTCGCCCAGATCAAGAGGCTGTCACGGACGCTCGCGTCCGAGGCGTCCAAGTGAACCGAGCCAGACCAGATCGCGGCGCCGGTCTCGCACGCCACGAGGTCGAGCTGGACCGCTAGGCGCTGGGGCGCGAAGAACTGTGCGTCCGCGAGCGTCCCGACAAAGACCGCGTCGAGCTGGTAGCGCTTCGCGAGCGCGATGATCGTGCGCGGGTCATACCAGCCGCGACGATAAGGGTCGCTGCCGGGGATCTCCGCGAGGTCGCCCTGGCCGAGGTGGACCACCTCGAAGGGCGTCGTGCGGGAGAGCTCACCGAGGAAGCCTGACTGCACCGGCTCGCTCTGCTCGCTCCAGACCTCCTGACCCACGAGGGGCAAGAGCCCGACGCGGTGGAGGTCATAGCTCTCGAAGTCCGTCACGACGCGGGCCGTGGCGAAGAGCTGTGCGTCCTCCCTCGTCGGAGCGCTCGTGCACGCCGCGAGGGCGCAACACAACGCGAGGGTCGCGAGGCGAGCTCTCACTGCTTCGCCCCTTGGGTGGTGCCCGTAGAGGGAGCGGTCTGGGACTGCTCGCCCTCCACAAGAGCCTTCACCTGTATGCGCTCGATGCTCTCCTCGAGGAGGATGCGCTCCGCCTCAAGGCGCGCGATCTGCGCCGTGGTGAGGCGCTCGGCGAGGTCTGTGTTCTCGCGCTTCAGGCGGCTGATCTCTGTCTGGCGCGCGGCGGCGGTGCCGTTCGCTTGGCCCAAGTCCGTCTCGAGGGCGGTGATCTTGGCGCTCAAGGTGTCGATCGTCGCGTTGAGCCCCATGACCTCACGCGCCAAGGAGTCACGCTCATCGACGACCTCTTGGTAGCGCTCGAGGAGGAACATCCGCGAGCCCTGCGGCTCTGCGTCGCTCTCGTGCGTCGGCCAGCTGCTCCAGGTGACCTCACCAGGGCTCGCCGGCTCGATGACGCCCTCGAAGGAGCGCTGCTCCCACGCGGGGGTCGCAGGCGCCCAGGGCTCGGGCTCGACGGTGACCTCGTGGGTCGTCGTGCTGACGGCTTCGGTGGTCGCGTCCTCTTCAACCGGCGGCAAGGAGCAGGCGGCGAAGAGAGCGAAGGCGGGAAGGGTGCGTAGAAGTGAGTTCATGAGGTGGCCTCCCTCGAGGGGTACTCGAGTTCGATGACAGTGGTTTCTCCGCAAGCGCAGGTGACTTCGATGGCCTGCACTCGCCCCCCGGCCTCGTGGACCTTGACGCCCGCTTCTTCGCAGGGCGCGCTGGGGTTCTCCGCGGCCTCTGCGAGCCGCGCGTCTCCTCTCTTGATGATCGTGGGGTTCATGGTGTCGTCTCCTCTCTTCAAGCGATCACGTCCAGGTGTCCACCTGACTCGTCCTCGCTGCGAGGCGCGACTTCGCCGCGCTCGCGTTCGGTGCTAGGGCTCGGGCTGGGCTCGCCCCCGTCCTCGAGCTGGAACTCGGGGACCTCTTCGTCTCTTCGCTTGTTCGCCCCATCTCGCGTCGCTTGGACGCGCTGAGCGGGAGCTGTCGGGCGTTGAATGCGTGGGCCTTCCACGTCAAACCTCCACGTCTCCAGCGAGGGGCGCGAGGGCCCGGTTGAGGCGGTACAGGGCGCGCGTGTGGATCTGGCTCACGCGGCTCTCCGTGACGCCCAAGAGCTCGCTGATCTCCCGCAGGAGCAGCTCCTCGGCGTAGTACAGGGTGATGACGGACTTCTCTTGCTCGGGGAGCTCTGCGACGGCCGCGGCCAGAGCCTGCAAGAGCTCTTGGCGGTCGAGGGCGTCCTCCGGTGCGCTGGACTTCGGGTCGCACAAGAGCTGCCCGAGCTGGACGCTTTCGCCCTCGTCGATCGAGGCCTCCATAGCGGTCTTCGCCGAGCACAGGACCTCGTCGAGCTCTTCGGAAGAGATGTCTAGGTAGGCGGCGAGCTCCTCCGGCGTCGGGGGGACGCCGTTCGTCTGCTCGAGCTCACAGACTGCGCGCTCGACGTTGCGCACCTTGTCTCTGCGTCCGCGCGGCAAGAAGTCGAGCTTGCGGAGCTCGTCGAGCATCGCGCCGCGCACGCGGGTGTAGGCGTAGGTGGAGAACTTGAGACCCCTGGTCGGGTCCCATGAGTCTGCGGCGGCGATCAAGCCGAGCATCCCGAAGCCGTAGAGGTCGTCGCGGTCCACCGACGAGGGTAGGTCAACACCCACACGCCCCACGATGTGCTTCAAGAGCGGTATGTGCGCGAGGATGAGGTCCTCGCGCTCAGCATCGCTCAAAGCATGTGCGCTCACACAACGTTCCATCACGACGGCTCCCGTCTACGGCGAGGGCGCTAGCGCCCGGCCGCGTCGGCCTCCTCCTCCGGGCGCTCGAAGAGCTCGAGCACGGTCTTGATGAAGTAGAAGATCGCCCTCAGGACGAGGACGCAGACGACGCCACGGATACATGCCGTGGAGAGGGAGACGCCTCTTAGGAGGGAGACAATGGCCGCGAAGGCACCCACGGCGACTGCCGCGTGACCTCCTAGGGCGCCCCACTGGATGGAGAGAGCCTGCATATCGCGTCTTTTTTCGACCATTTCTGAGTTTTCCTTGAGTCTCTCAGGCCCCCTCAAAGGCCAGCTCTCTCACGTTGGGGTCCAAGAGGGAGGCGAGCTCCCCCACACAGCGGCCCGCTAGGCCATCCGGAGCCGTGATCACGAAGGCCGCCTGCGATGCGGCGGCGCTGCGCACGTCCTGTGAGTCAGGGATCCAGCCCACCTTGCGCGGTGAGCGGCAGAGGAAGCGCTCGCTCACGCGGCGCAATCTCTGGCTGGTCGCCTGGGCCTCCTCCCTGCTCGCGGCGAGGTTCACCACGAGGTCAGGGGTGGGGACCTCGAGGTCCTCACGCAGGGCGTAGGCGTCGAGCGCTTTCAGGAGCCCATAAGCGTCCGTCAACGCGGGCGCGTCGCCCGTCGTGACGAGCAAGACTCGGTCTGCGGCAGCGGCGAAGCCCAGGACGTCACCGCCGATGCCGGCGGCGCCGTCGCAGAGGATCACGTCGTAGTCAGCGCCCAAGATGCGGAGCCCCTCGAGCAGCTGCTCTCTCCGCCCCGCGTCCGAGTCACCCCAGCCCAGCTCTCCCGAGCCGCCAGCGATGAGGTGGACGCCTTCGGGCCCGGTTGAGATGCAGTCGGCGAGCTCGGCACGCCCGCTGATCACGTCAACGAGGGTGCTGGTCGTAGGGACGCGCAACATCACGTCCGCGTTCGCGAGCCCGAGGTCGAGGTCACACAAGAGGACCTTGCGCCCGCGGCGCGAGAGCTCGACGGCCAGGTTCACGGTGACGGTGCTCTTACCGACGCCGCCCTTGCCCCCGGTGACGTACCAGAGCGCGGGCTTCACTTGAGCGCTGCTCCTCATGACGCCCTCCCCAGGAGGAAGATGTCGGCGAAGGCGTCCGGCGTCGCGCGCACGAGGTCGCGGGTGAGGTCGCTGCCCGCAGAGAGGAAGGCGACCGGCAGGTTCTCTTCGCAGATCGACTCGAGCACGGTCGCGGGTCGACGGGTCTCATCGAGCTTCGTCACGACGCAGCCGCCTACCGGCAGGACGCTCGCAGCCTCGAAGAGCGCAGCCCAGCTTTCAGCCTGCTGATTCGCGCCGAGGACGAGCTGGACATCGAGCACCGCGCCGGAGGAAGCGAGGTCCTTCTCCAGCTCGGAGAGGCGCGCGACGTCCTCCTCGATGTCTCCGGTGGTGTCCAAGAGGATCGCCTCCGGACCAGGGGCCCCGAGGGTAGAGGCGTTGAGCGCTGCGCCAGGGCCAAAGAGCTTGACCTCCGTCCCGAGGAGCGCGCCGTGCGCTTCCAGCGGCGCGGTCGCTCCTACCCGGCCGTCCGAGAGGCCGGCGAGCGCTACGCGCCGCTCGGCGCGGACGAGGCGCGCGCTGAGCTTCGCGAGGCTGAGGGTCTTGCCTGCCCCAGAGTGACCGAGCATCGCGAGGACTCGCGTCTTGCCGGGCAGCTTCGGGAGCTTGGCGACCTGGAGCTTGTTCCCAAGCACCTCCGCGGCGGCGTCGAGCGGGTGCCGGCCCTCGAGGCTCGCGGCCTCCTGCCAAGCGGCGGCGGCGAAGCCGAGGGTGCAGCCGTGGGAGAGCAAGCGCTCTTCGACCTCAGAGGTCTCTGTGCTGGTCGCGGTCTCGTCGATGCGCGCCACGTCCTTGAAGAGCTCGTCGGCGCGGCGGCGCATGCGCTCTAGCTCAGAGCGGCTCGCGGGCGCTGTCGTCGTGACGGCGAGGGCGACGCCCTCGGTGTCCTCGCTCTGACCTAGCACCACTGCGGCGGCGCCGTGGACCTCTTGAGCGCGCTCAAGCGCATCTCGCATGTTCTTTCCTGTGATCTTGTGAACGTTCATCTGTCTAAGCCTCCATCTTCACGACGGCAGCGGTCTCGACGGAGCGCGCCGCCACGACCTCGCTGTAGGACAAAACCGCGACCCTCGGGAGTGAGGCTCGCACGAGCTCGCCGACGAAGCGGCGAACGTTGGAGCGCACCAAGAGGACGACGTCCTTGCCGTTCTTGGTGGCTTGGGAGATTTGCTCGCCGATCTCTTCGACGAGCTGCTGCAGCCACGCGGGACTGACGACACCAACGCTGGCGTCGGGGGTTGCGCCCACGGCGCTCGCGAGGCCGGCCTCGACGTCAGGATCGAGGGTCACGGCGTGGACCACGCCGCCGTTGTCGGCGTACTGCTCGCACAGGGCGCGGCCGAGGCGCTGGCGCACGAGCTCGGTGAGCGTCTCAGGGTCCTTGGTGCGCGTCACGTTGTCGGCGAGCACCTCAAGGATCGTAGGCATGCTGCGCAGGCTCACGTCTTCGCGCAGGAGGTTGCGTAGGACCTGCTGCACCTCGCCGTAGCCCATCTTGTCGGGGATCAGCTCCTCGACGACGCTCGGTGCGCTCTTGCGCGCGCTCTCGACGAGCTCCTTCGCATCGTCACGGTTCAACACCTCAGGCAGCGATGTGCGGAAGCTCTCCGAGAGGTGCGTCACGATAACGCTGACCGGGTCGATGACCGTGTAGCCAGAGAGCTCTGCGTTCTCGCGCTGCTCTTCGCCGATCCACCAGGCGGGGAGCCCAAAGGCCGGGTCGGTGGTCTCGACACCGTGGATCTTTCCGTTAGCGGTGCCGCTGTCCATCGCGAGGAACTGGCCAGGCTCGACTTCGCCGCGTGCGACCTCGTGGCCGCCGACGAGCAGTCGGTAGGCGGACGCGCCCAAGCGGACGTTGTCCTTGATGCGGACAGGGGGCAGGACGACGCCCTCGTTCAGGGCGAAGCGACGCCGCAGCTGGCTGACGTGGTCGAGCACGCCACCCCCCGCGGGGTCGGAGACGAGCGGGATCAGGCGGTAGCCGACCTCCAGAGAGAGGCGGTCCACGTGCAGGAGCTCGTCGACGTCATCCTCTTCAGTCTGGCTCTCCTCTGCGGACGCCTCGACGGGCTCCGCTTCGTTCTCGAGCGCACCCTCCGGGAGGTCCTTCGTGTTCTTCCAAGTCAGGACGAGGATCGTACTGAGCATGAAGAAGGGCAGGCGAGGCATGCCCGGGAGACAGCCGATGACGAAGAGCATCCCCGCCGCGATGAGCGTAGCTTTGGGGCGACCCGCGACCTGACCGATCAGGTTGTGGCCGAGGCTCTTGGCCTCAGAGTTCTTGGTGACGAGGACGCCCGCCGCCGTCGAGATGAACAGGGCCGGGATCTGGCTCACGAGGCCGTCACCGATGGTTAGCTTGCTGTATGTCTCCCCCGCCTCTGCGAGGCCCATGCCGTTGGTCATCGCGATAGCGACGCCGCCGATAAGGTTCAGCGCGGTGATGATGAGGCCCGCGATCGCGTCACCGCGGACGAACTTGCTTGCGCCGTCCATGGCTCCGAAGAACTCCGCCTCACTGGCGACCTTCTTGCGTCGCTCCTTGGCCTCGCTCGCGTCGATCAGGCCTGAGTTCAGGTCTGCGTCGATCGCCATCTGCTTGCCAGGCATCGCGTCGAGGACGAAGCGAGCGGCGACCTCTGAGATCCGCCCAGAGCCCTTCGT
>JAKVCE010000440.1 GCA_022447405.1 Planctomycetota bacterium
GAGACCCTTCGCCGGGGTGTGAGCGAGACGACGAGCGAGTCGGTCTGCGAACACTCGAAGCTTCTCTGCGTCGTCTGTGTTGAGGTGCTTAAGGTCTCGCCTCAGTGAGTCCTCGGCTGCCTCTGCGGCCTCTGCCCTGAAGTGCTCATGGAGACGAGAGGCGGCCTGCCCAGCTGATCTAGCGCGGTTCCGTTGAGCGAGCTTGTCTAGCGCTTCATCTACCAGGACGCGCGCGTCAGCTGCTGCGGCGCTCTTCTCGGACTTGGTCTGATCGGCGCGCTCCAAGATCCCTTGAAGGCAGAGGTGTTCCATTCCGGCGCTCGCGGCATCTGAAGTCCTGATGTCTGGTGCCACCGAGAGGTCTACCACGAGGCTGGCCCCGCCTGCGGCGAGGAGCTCCAGCTCTCTCTGCTCGAGGATGGGGTCGGACGCCCCTGTGGCCGTGACGATGGCGTCTACTTGGGGCGGATTGGATTTGAGCTCTTCGAGGCTGTGCACTGTCGCGTGGACCTCATCCGCGTGGGGCTGCAGATTGTCAGGCGTCCTGTTCGCCCAGTGGAGCTCTGCGCCCTCTGTAAAGAGCGCGCGAGCACATCGCTGGGTCATGGGAGATCGACCGATGAGCGCGACCCTGTAGGGCCCCTCAATGGTTCGTTGGTGTTCTCTGAGTCTCTCTAAGGCGATCTCAGCGAGTGAGGTGCGGCCTTGTGAGAGGGCTGTCTCTTGCCGGATTCGCCGGGAGGTCTTCAAGGCTTCGTCCACGAAGTCGGCCAGCGGGCCCCCGGAGAGGCCTAGTTCGCGTGAGAGGGCGAGCGCGTCCCGGAGCTGGCCAGCGATCTCTGTCTCTCCGACCTTGGCGCTAGCGAGCCCGGCAGCGACTAGGAAGAGGTGCTCTACGGCGCCTTCTCCTGTCCATACACGCCATGCCCTTGGCTCTATGTGCTCCGTAGGTTGGATCGCGCTGAGCACCGCGCGCCTAGCTTCGTCTGCGCTTATGGGCTCCTGGCTCCTAAACGCGACCTCAACCCTGTTGCAGGTGACGAGGTAGAGGACCTCCTCAGCGTTGAGCTCGTCCGCTAGCCGTGAGAGCAGCCCAGGGCGGTCCTCCATGGCCGCTGTGCATTGGGCGAGGAGCTCCGGGCCCCCTTCCCGCCAGCTGAGGCTCAAGACTGTGGTGACTTGCATACTGCGAACTTAAGACGGACTGGGCGTTCCTTTGTCACAGTTCGGTCACAGGGCCAAAAAAGCCCCAGGGATCTTCATGCTAGTCGAAATTTTGAGGGAGTCCGTCATGCCAGCGCATGTTGAGCGCCCCTCCTACGGCCGCATCCAGCTCCTCCTGGAGGGCCTCGGGGATGTCTTGCTCGATCGCTGCCAGCGATGAGTTGAGCTGATCCTCGTCGGCGACGCCGATGAGGGTTGAGTGCGGTCCCTCATAGTTGACCGCATAGCAGAGGGCGACCTCGGCGACGTTGCGTCCGTGCCGATCGCAGACCTCCCGCACTCGAGCGCCAGCATCAAAGACCTCAGGTGGGGCAGGGTGCCACTCTTGCTGGCCTTGAGGCGAGAGCACGCCCATGTGGGTGATGGAGGCGTTGATGAGGCCGAGGCCGTCTCGGTCGGCGACCTCTTGGACCATGGGGGTGAAGTCTCGGGCCAAGAGGTCTCCGTGGCAGTACGAGAGGATGGTGTCGACGACGAATGTCTCTGCGATTCGAACGAGCATGGGGAGAGAGAGACCTGTGATCCCTACCGCGAGCACGTCCCCGGACTCTTTCATTTGCATGAGGGTTGGGAGGGTCTCTTCGAGGATCAGCTCTTCCTCGCCGAACTCAACGTCATGAATCTGATATAGGTCGATTCGATCTGTTTGAAGTCGCTCGAGGGATGCTTGGAGGTCTCGCTTCACCCCAGCTGCGGTGAAGTCAAACTCACGGAGCCCGTGTCGCGCGCACTTGGTCGCGAGCACGATGCCGTCTCGCTTGCCTCGGAGCGCCCTCCCGAGGCGCTCCTCAGAGAGCGTCCTGCCGTAGTAGGGCGCGGTGTCAAAGAGGGTGAAGCCGGCGTCGATGGCAGCGTGGACGAGCCGCTCTCCGTCGGACTCGTCTAGAGTTCCATATTCATCGCCAAGCGGGGCGCATCCGAAGCCTAGCTCGGAGACGATCAATCCAGTCCTTCCTAAGGGGCGCGTGCGCATGCCAGATCCT
>JAKVCE010000441.1:0-443 GCA_022447405.1 Planctomycetota bacterium
GGTTGTCGCTGACGTCCTTGCTGGCAGCGGCGCGGTGATCCACTACACCTCTGCCTGGGCGGGCTTCAAGCTCTACCACCTCTTCACCATTCAGGTGGGCTTCGGCTGGATGGCGCTCGTCACGGCGATCTGCTGCTGGCTCGCGGTCCGTCACTCCGCTCAGAAGATCGCCATCTTCGGCCTCGTCGGCGGCTTCGCGACCCCGCTCCTCCTCGCGACAGATACGCCGAGCGCCATCGGCCTCTTCGGTTACATCCTCATCCTGGACATGGCGCTCCTCGCCATCGGCAGGAAGCAGGACTGGCCGTGGCTGGGCCTCCTAGGCCTCTTCGGGACCACCGGCTCCCAGGTCCTCTGGCTCATCTCCGGGCGAGAGGAGGAGGCCGCCCTCGGGCTCCTCGCCTGCGGGCTCTTCGGGATCCTCTTCGTCACCTTGGGCTCGC
>JAKVCE010000441.1:453-2197 GCA_022447405.1 Planctomycetota bacterium
AAGGACCTCCGCTGGCAGCTGGGCCGCATCGCGGGGGTCATGATCCCCTTCGCGATCGCCATCTACTACGCCCAGCACGTCGAGCTCGGGGACAACTTCCTCCTCATCGCCTCCGTCAGCACCCTGCTCGCGGGGGCGGCGACCTATGTCGGACGGCGGCTTGAGCTCGCGGGCCTCTCCCTGGCCGCCTCAGCCGCTGCCGCCGCCGTCTCCTCCACTTGGCTCTTCTCCCGAACGCTGGACGAGAGCGCGCTCATCACCTTCGCCGTCCTCACCGGCGCGGCCTCCCTCATCATCGCCCTCGTCGACGCGCGCAGCCGGCGCGAGGAGCCCGGAGAGCTGCACCCCGCAGCAGTCCACTCGCTGGTCCTCCTCTTCTCGCTGGCCTTCACCGTCTCCTTCCTCTCTTCAGAGCTCTCGCTCTGGGGGGTGCTGCTTGCTCTGGGCGTTCACCTCTCCGTCTCGATCGGGACGCGAGCCTCCCTGCCAGCCCTCCCCGCCCTCGCTGGCATCGCGACCGGCTTCACCCTCCTCCTATATCGCGTCCAGCACATCCACCCGGGGAACCCGAACTTCCACAGCGCCTCCGCGCTCCTCTTTGGAGTCATCGCCTTCTCCGGCGCACTCCTTGTAGCCTCGATCCGCTGGCAGTCGCACCCATCGCCGCGCGCCCTCGCCCTCTCTGCGCTCCTCGCTGCAGCGCCCTCCCTGCTCTACCTCGACAGGGACTGGTACGGCGCGACTCCCCTCACCTTCTACGGCGTGGTCGCTCTCATCGCCCTCATCGCCACGTGGAGCGCGGCGCGCACGACGAGCTCCATCGCCTACGGAGCGGCGGTCCTCCTCATAAGCTGGGCCCTCTACGCTGGCGTGGACCCAGGCTTCTACGAGAGCCGCGAGTGGTCCATCACCGCGATCCTTCCCTGGCTCTACTTGGGCACCGCCATCGCGACCCTCGCTCCGCTCCTCGCCAAGGAGCAGCTGAAGGAGACCTACGCTGTAGGCCTCACAGCGTCGCTCGCGCCCGCCCTCGCCGCGGCCCCCTTGCTTGCGCTCCACGAGCATCAGCTCGGTGAGCGCGGAGCGCTCCTCGTCTTCCTCGCCCTCGCCGCCCTCCCGGCCCTCGCCTACAAGCTCCTCGCGGACGATGACCAAGATGCAGACCGCAGCGAGACCTCTGGAGTGAAGCGCGCGAGGACCTCGTACCTCCTCATCGCTAGCGGCCTCCTCGCCTTCGCCATCCCCGCTGAGCTGCGGAACTTCCACATGGAGCTCCTCGCTAGGGAGACCACGCTCTGGCTCATCCCAGCCCTCGCCCTCGCCGCGGCGGCTGCTTCATTCGTCGCGAGGTCTCGCGAGAGCGCTGCGGCGAACACCGCCGCTCACCTCGCGTTCCTCTTCGCAGGAGTGAGCCTGTGCATCATCACCTTCGACCTCGACGACCTACACAGGCAAGAGTCATACCTCTTCAACTGGCTCAGCTACCTCTACGGTGTCGGCCTGGTCTCTGGCCTCTACGTCATGAGGAACACATCCGCAAAGGCGGATGCTGACGAGGACTCGCGGCGCTACCTCGTCGCCTGCACCGGCGGCTTCACCTGCCTCTTGGGCTTCGCGTGGCTCAACCTGCTCCTCATCAACGGCTACAGCGACGGCGAACGCCTGGACATCAGCTCCTCTGACTTGAACAGGGACCTGGTGCTCTCCCTCTCGTGGACGCTCTACTCCTTCTCGCTGCTCGCGC
>JAKVCE010000442.1 GCA_022447405.1 Planctomycetota bacterium
ACCCTCTGCTATCAGTTCGGCTATTCAGCCGTCGTCAACGATGTCTGGTTCGTGTGGACCGCTGACGCGACCGGCACCGCCATCATCGACTTGTGCGGTGCGGACCACGACACCAAGCTCGCGGTCTACCCCTCCAGCGGCTCCTCATGCCCCACGGGCGGCTCAGTCCTGGCCTGCAACGACGACTCCTGCGGGTTCCAGTCCGCTGTCCAGGTCGCCGTGACCGCTGGCCTCGACTACATCATCCAGGTCGGCTCCTACCCCGGCTCGGCATCCTTCGGGAGCGGCAACATCAACGTGTCCATCCTCTCGGGTGGTCCCTCAAACGATGACTGCAGCAACCCCATCGCCCTCGCGGGTCAGGGGAACTTCCCCTACGACGGCACCCTCGCCACGACCGGCGCAGAGGGCCAGACCGAGCTCGCCTGTGACACCCACAACAACTACGGCACGGGCGTCACGAACGACATCTGGTTCGACTGGACCGCGGACGCCACGGGCTACGTGACGGTCTCTACCGTCGGCCTGACCTCCGTCGACACGAAGATCGCCGCGTACGCAGGCGGCGGCTGCCCGACAGCTGGCACCGCGATCGTCTGCAACGACGACAACCTCGACACCTTCGAGTCCATGCTCCAGTTCGCCGTGGTCTCCGGGAACGTCTACAGCCTGCAGATCGGCACCTGGCCGACGGCCTCCGGAGCAGGCTCAGCCAACGGCGTCGGCTCGATGGACATCTCCATCAACACCGCAGCGGCGCAGGGCGACAACTGTGACAACCCGATCGCCATCAGCGGCACGACGAGCATCGTGGTTGACACCACCATCTCGACGACCGGCAGCTTCGGCCAAGAGGAAGACCTTTGCAGCAAGTTCGGCAACAACGAGTTCTCGGACGACCTGTGGTACGAGTGGACCGCCACGTCCTCTGGTCTCGCCCACGTCCTGACCTGCAACTCCACATCTGGTGACAGCAAGATCGGGGTCTACCCCGGCGGCGCTTGCCCCCTCCCGCAGACCTCTCTCGCGTGCCTGGATGACTCCTGCGGCCTCTGGTCGGAGGTCACCTTCGAGGCGAGCGCGGGCCAGTCTTACCTGCTGCAGATCGGAAACTACTTCGGCTCTGGGCCCGGCATCTTCAACCTCGACGTCTACACAGACAGCACGCTCTCGGCGACCTCGTTCTGCTCCGGAGACGGCTCCGGGACGGCGTGCCCCTGCGGCAACATCGGCAACAGCGGACACGGATGCGCGAATGGTTCGGAAGCAGCGGGCGCACAGCTCTCAGCCTCTGGCTCGGGCAGCATCCTCGGCGCAGACACGGTCCTCTCGACCACAGGTCTCGTGGGCAGCCAGCCCGGCCTCTACTTCCAGGGCAACAACGCCATCTCCTCTGGGAACGGCATCGCCTTCGGTGACGGGCTCCGCTGCGCCGGCGGCGGCGTGATCCGCTTGCAGGTCCGCTTCGCAGCCGCGGACGGCACCTCGGCGACGACGGCTGACATCGCCGCCAGCGGCGGCGTCGTCGCGGGCGACGTGAAGCGCTACCAGATCTGGTACCGCGACCCGAACACGAGCCCCTGCGGCACGCAGTTCAACCTGAGCAACGGCATGGAGATCACCTGGTCCGCCTAAACCAGGAGCCACCAAGCCAAGAGCGAGGCCAGGGCCACGAGCCACAAGAGCCTCGCGCGAGACAAGGCGCCCCGAGATCCTTCGCTGGAGCTCGGGGCGCTCCCCTTTTGTACCGGGCCCTTGTCCGCGCCCTCCAATCCGCCGAATAAGGGCTCGACCAGCGAGTCCCGTCGTCTCCGCTCCCCCTCCACGTCCTCGCGATCCATGCTGGACATGATCACAGCGATGGACACGCCATCCAAGGCTTGAGCGCTCTGCCCGTATACTCGCGCCCGATGGACCTGCCGCACGAGTTCCAAGACGAGGCGCTCATCGACCTCGCGCTCACCCACTCCTCGACCCCCCGAGGAGAGGACAATGAGCGCCTTGAGTTCCTCGGAGACGCTGTCTTGGACCTCATCGTTGTGGAAGCGCTCTACCGCGACGAGGGGCGCTTCGCCGAGGGACCCATGACTGAGATGAAGTCGGCCGTGGTCTCAAGGCGCAGCCTCGCCGAGGCCGCTGCACGGTTAGACCTTCACCAGCGAGCGCGTTTAGGACAGGGGCTCAAGGCCGAGAC
>JAKVCE010000443.1 GCA_022447405.1 Planctomycetota bacterium
ATGGCCATGGCTTTGGCCATGACCATGAAGCCCCTCCAGCTAGGGCCGGTGGTCGCGTAGTTGGCGGAGAAGACGGGGTAGCCCTGGGTGATCCAGTCCGGGCGCAAGAGCTCCTCAGAGATCGGCGTGAAGGGGAGCATCTGGATGCCGTGGATGAACTCGGGTTGGTTGCCGAAGAAGGTCTCGTAGCCGGCCTTGGTGGACCAGAGCACACCGACGACCTTGTTGTCTGCGAAGGGCGCCTCGTAGATGTCTGACTCGGAGGTGATCTGCCAGTAGCGCTGCGCAGAGCGGATCTCGGTGGCCAACATCAGCCGGCCAAGGTCGCGGAGGCGCGCGTCTTCGCTGACTAAGCCCCAGAGAGAGACGGCGTACCAGGCGTTGACCGCTTCGGAGGTGGACTCTTGGTTGCGGGAGTCACCGAACTCGAAGAGGCCCGCGGCCCAGGAGTGTCCCGCGAACCAGTCCATGTTCCGGGTGGGCGGATAGTGGGGGTCGAGCGCGCTGGGGTTGGCGATGTCCCGCACAAAGTGGAGGACCTCTTCGCGCCTCTCGTCTCTCCACGCAGGTCGCTCCTTCGCCAAGGCGGCGGCGGCGTAGACGAAGTAGCCGTAGTGGAAGTGGTGGTCGTTGTAGTAGCCCTGGCCATAGGCCGCTCCTGGATTCCTGATCCCTTCAGGGGCGACGAGCCCACCCCAGGAGCGATCAAAGACCAGTCGGGTGGGACTAGCGCTGGCTAGCCAGGGCTCTAGCCGGTCTTGGAGCCGGTCTCGGAAGGAGTCGGCGAGCGCCTGCTCTCCTAACTCGTCGGCGATCACGGCCAGCCGCCCAAGCTTCGCGAGCTGCTTGCCGCCGAAGTAAGTGTCGCTCGCCTGCACGTCTTGGTTGAGGTCGGCCTGAAGCGCGAGCCGCACCTCGGGCTCTAGCGCGGGGTCGACCTCGGCGGGAGCGCTCCACTGGATCGTCGTCAGGTCTTCGCGCAAGACCCACCGAGCTCCCACCGCCGCCTGCATCAGGCCCTTGGTGGTGTCCATGGTGAGCGGCAGGAGGCGCGCGCCCTCGAGAGTGTCCCGGTGGTGCGGGAGGGTCATCATGAGCAGCTCACCGTCTCCCGCGCTCTCCCAAGCGAAGGAGAGAGCGGCCTCGTCGCCGCGGGAGAGCGCGCTCACCTCGCCGCCCGTCGGGATGGCGCCAGCGTGCTTGTCGAGCAGCTCCTCTTGGCCAGGCATGGAGAGGGCCGCGCGCAGGCTCCCGTTGAATGACGCGGAGGCATTCAGCTCTGAGCCGCTCAGCGGAGTCAGGGTGACCGGTGTGGAGCTGTAGAGGACCCAGGTCTGACCGTTGTTGAGCTCGAGGGTGAAGCGCGTGCCAGCGAAGCCTTTGCCCACGGTGAGCGGCTCCCCGTTCAGCTTGAGCATCGCGTGCTGCGTCGAGACCTTCGGACGAAGGCCCTCGTAGAGCCCGGTCACATAGGGCATCCCGCGCACGATGGGGGCGATGAGTCGAGCGTCTGCGCCTCCCCAGGCCAGCGTCACGGAGAGCTCGTCGTGATCGATGACCCTCTTCTCACCCAAGGTCTCGACGGCGCCGAGGATGAGGTTGTCCAAGGTGGCGGCGAAGATGAACGTCGGCTGCATGAACTTCGCCGGGTGGCACAGGTGCAAGCCATCCGCGCGCGCGCGCAGTGTGTAGGGCAGCGAGTTGATCACGTTCTCGCCGTCACCAAGGACCAGGTTCTGCCACCAGGCGTTGGTCGGTAAGGGGGCGGCAGCGTCAGCCCACAGAGCGCTCGGCGGCGCGCTGTGGTCTGCGCTCGGCCAAGGTGAGGAGGCCTTGGAGAGGGGCTCACCTCCGAGCAGCGAGAGGCCCCCTTGCGAGAGCGCCAGGGGCGTGATGCTGAGGAGGAGGGCTGCTGCGCCGAGTCGGTTGAGTGTCCCCTGCATGGCGTCACTCTATCACTCAGAGTGGACCTGGTGATTTGAAGCTGGGCGGGTCTGTTGAACGACACGCGACCCATCGGAGTTGGCGAGGTCACTCTCCGTCGGGGATGGTCCCGACGGATCAAGAGGACAAGACATGCGCTACGACTTCAGCGAAGTGGAAGACATTGAGAGCTTCGTCTCCATCCCCGAGGGGGAGCACCTGTGCAGAGTGGCGGAGGTTCGAGAGGGGATGGCCCGGGACGGGAGCTCG
>JAKVCE010000444.1 GCA_022447405.1 Planctomycetota bacterium
GGCGGTGGCGTCCTCGCGGTCCTTGAAGGTCATCGTCTTCGGGTCGTACTTCATCTTCCCGCCGACGCGCTGCGCGATGCAGCCCAAGAGCACCATCTCGGTGAAGGGCGCGGCGTAGGAGAAGTTGCACTTGGGGAAGTCGTAGGGCTTCTCGCCGGTGCAGGCGAGGTACCACTCCTTGTGGTGTCCTTCAGCGGAGCGTTCGATCTGCTGCTCGGGGCGCCCGTACTCCTTGTTGGTCGCCTCGGGCAGGAGCTTGGGGAAGTTCCTCGAGTCGCCTGCGGCGTAGAGCTTGCCCTTCGTGCCGATGTAGAGGCCGCCCTGGTTCGGGAGGTTCTCGCCCTCAGGCAACTCTTCCGGGCGCTCGGGCTTGTTCCCGCCGTCGTGCCAGTAGAGGTCGAAGGCGGGCCTGTCGCCGTCGGCGTCGAAGTGGAAGCGCACCGTGGTGTTCTTCACGTACATCGGCGCGTCCCCGAAGGCCTCGCCGTCCATGAGCTCGATCTCCGTCGGGTAGCCCGGCTCCAGGGCCCAGTAGATCGGGTCGAGGTTGTGGCAGGCCATGTCGCCCAAGGCGCCGCAGCCGAAGTCCCAGAAGCCGCGCCAATTGAACGGGTGGTAGAAGCCGCCCCAACCGTCCGCCGGGTCGTGGTGGAAGGGCCGCATCTCGGCCGGACCGACCCAGGCCTCCCAGTCGAGGTTCTCGGGCACATCTTGTCCCTTGTCGGGGACCGGCATGCCCTGTCGCCAGATGGGCCGGTTCGTCCAGACGTGGCCCTCGACGAGGTCGCCGATGGCGCCGCTTCGGATGTAGTCGATGGTGCCGCGGAGTCCGTCGGAGGCGTGACCTTGGTTCCCCATCTGAGTGGCGAGCTTGGTCTTCTCCTGGGCGAGGCTGAGCTGTCGCGACTCCCACGGCGTGTGCGTGAGGGGCTTCTGGGTGTAGGCGTGCTTGCCCATGCTCATGGCGAGCATCGTCGCCGGATAGTGCTGGTGGTCGGGGGTGCCGACCATCACGGCGTCGAACTCCTTCTCGTGCTTGTCGAACATCTCGCGATAGTCCGTGTACCCCTTGGCGTCAGACCAGCGGTCGGCCGCAGGCCCCCAGCGCTTCGAGTCCGCGTCGGCGTAGGCCGGGCACCCTGCACCTAAGCCCTGGAGCTGCGGGATGTGCTGACCGCCGGCGATGCCACCCACGCCGATGTACGCGACGTTGAGGCGCTCAGCCGCTCCAAAGACGCGCCCATAAGAGCGCGCGTCCATGGTGAGGACAGAGCCAGCCGCCGAGGCGGCGAGGAAGGTGCGGCGAGTGGGCTTGCTGGGATTCTTCATGATGCGATTAGGAGTGTGGTGGATCAGGCGAGGGCGACGCAGTCGATCTCGAAGAGCGCGCCCTTCGGGAGGCCAGAGACCTCGACACAGGCGCGGGCCGGCGGTGAGTCGCCGGTGAAGAAGCGGCCGTAGACCTCGTTGATAGCGGCGAACTCGCCCATATCGACGATGTAGACGTTGCACTTCAGGACCTTGTCGAGGGAGCTGCCCGCTGCCTCGAGGACGGCCTGGAGGTTCTTGAGCGCGCCCTCCGCCTGGGTCGCGGCGTCGTCTCCGACGACCTCGCCGGTGGCGGGGTCCATGGCGATCTGTCCAGAGCAGTGGACGAGTCCGGCGCCTTTGACGCCTTGGCTGTAGGGGCCGATGGCTGCGGGGGCGCCGTCGGTGGAGACGATGGTGCGGTCGCTCATGGTCTAGCTCGGGAAGCGCTCCTTGAGGGCGCGTTGGACGCAGTCCGGGACGAATCCCGACGTGTCGCCTCCCATGGAGGCGATCTGGCGTACGAGGGTGGCGGAGAGGTGGGCGGTGTCCTTGGAGGGCGCGAGGAAGACGGTCTCGAAGCCGGGCGAGAGATCGGCGTTGGTGCGCGCCATCTGGGCCTCGTAGTCGAAGTCGCCAGCCGAGCGGACGCCGCGCAGGACGCAGCTGGCTCCGATCTCTTGGGCCGCGTCGACGAGGAGGCCATCGAAGGCTGAGACCTCGACGCCGTCGATGCCTCTGCAGGCCTCAGCGGCGAGCTCGATGCGCTCCTCGAGGGAGAACATGGGGTCTCGTGTCGCGTGACGACCGATCGCCACGGTCACCTTCCCAAAGAGGACCGCTCCCCTCGTCGCGAGGTCGAGGTGGCCGTTCGTGAAGGGA
>JAKVCE010000445.1 GCA_022447405.1 Planctomycetota bacterium
CTTCGCGATCCTCGCGCCGAGCTCAAGCGTGATCCCGCTCACCGGCGAGCTGGTAGCAGAGCACCGCATGTATCTCGCGAGCGCGCCGCTCATCGCCCTCGTCGTGCTCGCGACCCAACGCATCCTCTCTAAGAGCGGGCTCATCGGCCTGACTTTCCTCCTCGCGCCGATCCTCTTGACCCTGACCAGAGCGCGCAACGAGGAGTGGGCCAGCGCACGCACGATCTGGCAGCGCGCGACCGAGGTGCGCCCCACGAACGCGCGGGCCTGGAACAGCCTGGGGGTCGCCCTCGAAGGCGAAGGTGAGCAGGCCGCGGCAGCGGAGGCCTGGCAGGAGGCGCTCGCACACAAACCCGATGACTACCACGCCCACGGCAACCTAGGTGAGCACTACGCAAACCTGAACGAGGGCGCTCGCGCGATCTCACACTATCGGAGCGCGGTCAGCTCTAGTCCCGATCACCTCGAGCTCCGCTTCAACCTCGGCTCCCTGCTCTTACGCACCGGCGACCCCGTCGGAGCCGAGGAGCAGCTCTCTCAGGCACTCCAGAGAGCGCCTGAGGACTGGGAGTTGCGAGAGATCGCCGAACGACGCCTCGCCCGAGCCCGCGCACGGCGCTAGATTTCATGGTGATGACGCCCCCGAAGTTCCTGGCCCTGTCCGCCCTCCTCCTCGCGTCCTGCGCGAAGAGCGAGCCCCCGCCGCACGTCGTCCTCGTGGTCGTCGACACCCTGCGCGCTGACGCGCTCGGGTGCCACGGGCACGAGGCAGCGCACACCCCTGCGATCGACGCCTTCGCCGCGGAGTCCGTGCAGTTCAACGACGCAGTCTCAAGCTCTGGCTGGACGCTGCCCTCCGTGGGCTCGCTCCTGACCGGCGTCTGGCCCACCCTCCACAAGGCCACGGGCAAGCTCACGCTCCTGCGACCCATCAGCCCGGATGTCCCCACCGCGGCAGAGCTCCTCGTGGACGAGGGCTACACGACCCTCGGCTTCGCGAACGCCGCCTTCCTCTCTCCTCTCCTCGGCCTCGACCGCGGCTTCCACGTCTTCGACCACCAGCACGCCTACAACCAGGACGTGCGCAGAGCGGACCAGACCGTGAGCGACGCGATCGCATCCCTCGACAAGGAGACTGAGGGCGAGCCTGTGTTCCTCCTGGTGCACCTCTTCGATTCCCACCTCGACTACGACCCGCTGCCCGAGGATCTCGCGCGCGCGACTGAGGGGCTCAGCGGCCCCGCCCCCCCGCTCTCGCTCAGAGGCTGCAAGGAGCTCGCGGCAGATGCGCCGCCCTCGCAAGAGATGCAGGACTGGGTGCGCGCCGTCTACGACGCCGAGGTCGCCGCGGTGGACCGCGCCTTCGCGCGCCTTCGCGCCGACTTGGAGGAGCGCGGGATCTGGGACGACGCGGTCGTCGTCCTCACCGCCGACCACGGCGAAGAGTTTTGGGACCACGGTGACTTCGAGCACGGACACACGCTCTACTCCGAGCTCATCCACGTCCCGCTCATCATCAAGGCGCCGAAGGCGGCGGCCATCACACCCCGCGCGGTCGACGCCCAAGTGCGCGTCCTCGACACCCTCCCCACCGTCTTCGACCTCTGCGAGCTCTCCGAGCCCGGCACCTTCAGCGGGGCCTCCCTGCTCTCTCTGATGCGCGGCGAGGCTGAGCCCGCTGAGCGGCCCGCCTTCAGCGAGGCGACCCTCTACGGACACGAGGAGATCTCCTGGCGCACGGAGCGCTGGCACCTGATCCTCGACACAGACCCGGCTCGCCCGCGACCAGAGATCCTCATCGACCGCGAGGGTGACCCCGCCCTCGATGTCACGGCGGCAAACCCGGAGGTCGCTGCGAGCTTGCGCGGAGAGCTCGAGGCCTTCGTCTTCCGCCTGCAGGAGGAGTCGAAGAAGTATCGCGACGCAGACATCGAGAACATGGGGCCGACCCGCGTGAACGAGTACCTGCGCAGCCTCGAGTCCCTCGGCTACACGGGGCGAGAGGAAGACGAGGAGTGACGCGCCAGCCCGCTAAAGAGAGGGGCCTCAGCCTCTTCGACGCGGTCTTGCTGGTCTGTGGCGCGGTCGTCGGCATTGGCATCTTCTTCACGCCGACGCAGATCGCTCTGCAGGTCTCAAGCCCGGGGATGTTCCTCGGCGTCTGGATCGCGGCGGGCGTCCTGC
>JAKVCE010000446.1 GCA_022447405.1 Planctomycetota bacterium
GGAATCATCCTCTTCCTCTCTGGCATCTGGGTTACGGAAACAGCTCTCTTCCTTCTCTCTTACAGGGCCTTCGGACACTCCTAACGGAGCCGAAGCCCCCATCGAATCCGGCCAGCGGATCCGGATGGACGGTTCGCCGTCTCTCCAAATGCCGCTGGGGGACTTTCTTGTGTGTGGAGCCTTCTGGGCGGCCGCCGCTTTCGAGCGACGGCCGCCCGTTCCTTTTACTCAGCGCTTGAGATCCTGCGCCAAATCCCCGAGCGCCCGCGCTAGAGACACGCGGGTGCGAGCCTCGAAGGTCGCCTCGAGGCTGACACCATCCCGACAGCCGCTGACCATCTCGAAGAGCACGCGCTCTCCGTACCAGTGCTCGATCCAGCCGACGAAGGCCAACGACTGGGTGTAGGCGTCGCGGATCTCCTCCACGCTCCCTAGAGAGGCGAGGGTCCCACCGAGCTCATCCAGCGAGCGGAGCTCCAGCGCGCTCGCACGCTCCCGCGCATCCTGGATCGCTGTCTCACGTCGTGCGCCTGCTGGCTGCTCCAAGTACTCCGCGATGCCCTCGTTGAGCCAGCCCTTCACCCCGCGGCCGCCGGCCTCCTGGACGAAGGCGTGCACCAGCTCGTGCCTCAGGACCCGCACCAGCTGGCGCTCCTCCCGCGCGAGGTCTGCGACAGGCACCCGGATGCGGCCGTTGTAGGCGCCGCCCGCCCAGTGCCCGAGACCCGTGAGCCGGCCGAACTCCTCGCGCTGCAAGAGCACGACCTCGATCGCTGGCTCGCCGTCCTCAGCAGGCCGCACGCCGAAGAGGTCGGCGAACTCGGCGTAGGCGTCCTCAAGGGTACGCAGGACGAGGTCGTAGCCGCTCCCTAAGAGCTCCTCGCGGTCGCCGTCATAGGAGAGTCGGAAGTGGAGCGAGCGGTCCGTCCAGAAGTCGCCCTCAACCTCCGCCTCCGCCTTCCAGCGCGCCAGGAGATCGGCTAGGTCAGCGCGCTCTGGCGCGAGCTCCACCGCATGTTCGAGGTGCTCGATGGCAAGGCCCCTGGTCTCCACGTCCTCGTACAGCTCGCGCGCGAGGCGCGCGAGGGCCTCTGCCAGGTTGGCTCGGAAGACGCCCTCGCCGGGGTCTCCCGCGACACACTCCGCGAAGAGCGCGACGGCCTCCTCAAGCTCCCCTTGGTTGAGGAGCTCGATGGCTCGCGCGTTCTTCTGCGTCCACTCGTCCTCGATGCGCTGCGGCGGAGGAGCGACCGCCGCGCGCCGCACGCCGCGCTCAATGACAGGCGGGCTGACCTCCGGGGGGAGCGGGGCCGGGGCCGCCTCCCGCGGCCAGAGCCGCCATGTGATCCCCGCCGCCAAGAGGACCAGCGCAAAGACCCACGCGCGCGCGCCGCTCACGCCTCCTCCTCCGCCCCGACGCCGCGGGCGGCTAGGAGCGCGGGGAAGCGCCCATAGGCTGCTGGGTAGCCCGTCTCCCTCTCGATGCCGCGGACCCGCGCGAGGAAGTGCTCGTGCGCCTCAGCGAGGACCCCCTCCGTGTTCTTGTCGCAGAAGTAGGTCCTGCAGCCGAGGGCGCGTGCGTCGCGGGCGGTGCACTTGCCCCCCTGGTGGTAAGGGCAGCGGCCCGCTCCCTCTGGAGAGCCCGCCTCTTCAGCCCGCGCCGCCGCGTAGTCCGCCTCGAGCGCGGTCGCGTAGAGCTCATGGCCGGCCTCCTCAAAGCGGCAGCAGACCCCGCGCTGGATGCACACGGGGCGGGCGCGCTCGATGAAGGCGTCCACCTCCGCATAGAGCTCCTCAAGCGCGGCGAAGGCGCGCTCCTTGACCTCCTCCGAGACCTGCACAGCGATCCCTGGGCAGGTCTCGCGGGCCGTCTCAAAGGCGTCCGGGTCTTCTAAGACGCTCGGCCAGTAAGGGAACTGGCTGCAGTGCTTGGGCCGAGCCGTGTAGACCGAGCACTCGTTCGTGCCCACGAGCAGCGCGCAGCGACCGCCCTCCTCGACGAGGCTCAGGCGCAGCGCGCCCGTGCGCGGGTCCGGGGTCCGTCGCACATAGCGCTCAACGAACGCGCCCTCCTCCATCCCCGCCGCGCCCGCGAGCGCGCCGAGCTCCTCCTCCTCCAGCCAGACGAAGCCGCTCCCGCCAGAGCAGCAGTGGCCGCAGCGGTGGCAGTCGAAGGTGAAGGGC
>JAKVCE010000447.1 GCA_022447405.1 Planctomycetota bacterium
TCGTGGGTTCCTTGAAGGAGAGCGTCATCGCGTCAGGCGGTGCGGTGAGCTGAGGGCGAGGGGGCACCGATGACCTACCACATCGCCGTCCCCGACGAGCGGGTCGGGATGGAGCTCGATGAGTTCCTCTGTCTCCAGTTTCCGCTCCTCAACAAGGGCTTCGTCCGCGGCCTCGTGCGCGAGGGCAAGGTCTTGATTGACGGGCAGGCGGTGAACCCCAGCAGGCACGTGAAGAGCGGTGAGGTCCTCTTCGTCGACTTCGACGAGGCGGAGGCCGAGGCCAACACGCCAGTGGCGCCGCACCAAGCGCTCGTCGTGCTCTTTGAGGACGAGCACGTCCTCGCTGTCGACAAGCCAGCAGGCATCGCCGCCGAGCCCGAGCGCTGGAGGCGGGACGCGGCCAGCGTCGCAGGCGGGCTCTTGCAGCTCTCCTTGGATCGCAGCGAGGGCGAGGACGGTCTCGAGTTCAGGCCGAGGCTCCTGCACCGCCTCGACAAGGACACGAGCGGCGTGCTGCTCGCCGCAAAGACGATCGAGTCAGAGCGAGCGCTGCGCGACGCCTTCGCGCGTGGGGACGGGACGATCCAGAAGACCTACCTCGCGATCGTTGAGGGTGAGTATCCGCTAGGTGAAGGTGAGTCTGACCTGATCGAGCTCCCGATCGCCCCGGACAGCAGGCGCACAGGCTTGATGCAGGTCGATGATCGGGGCAAAGCAGCGCGCACCGAGGTCCGAGTGCGTGAGCGCTTCAGCGGCTTCAGCCTGCTCGAGTGCCGCCCCCTGACCGGGCGGACGCACCAGCTCCGCGTGCACCTGTCCTCGACCGGCTTCCCCTTGGTCGTAGACCCCCTCTACGGGCGGCGCAGCGGGCTCAAGCTCTCCGAGTTCAAGCTCAACTATCGGCCGAAGAAGGGCTACAGCGAGCGCCCGCTCCTCTCACGGCTCTCCCTGCACGCTGAGTCCATCGAGTTCCCCTGCGATCCGGCCGACCAGGAGAAGCGCCAGCGAGTGGAGGCGGCTGTCCCCAAGGACCTCGTTCGGGTCCTGAAGCAGCTCGGCAAGGTGCGGCCGCCGCGACGCCGCTAGGAGTGGATTCGATCCGCCCCTCCGGAGGGGTACACTCCTCACAGGCGATGCCCACGCCGGGCGCGCGCTGAAGGAGCAGCATGGAAGGAAAGCACAAGGTCGGAGTGATCGGCGGTTCAGGCCTGTACGACATCGACGGGCTCGAGGACATCAAAGAGGTCGAGCTCGAGACCCCCTTTGGTAGTCCGAGCGACGCGTTCATCACCGGCGAGCTCGAGGGCGTCGAGATGGTGTTCTTGCCGCGTCACGGCAGGGGCCACCGCATCTCACCCACGGAGATCAACTCACGGGCGAACCTCTGGGGCATGAAGAAGCTCGGCGTGAGCCGGATCATCTCGGTCTCGGCCGTCGGCTCGATGAAGGAGGAGATCCCGCCGGGTGACTTCGTCCTGGTCGACCAGTTCTTTGATCGCACCCGCCACCGCCCTGACACCTTCTTCGAAGACGGCGTCGTCGCGCACGTCATGTTCGCTGACCCGATCTGCCCAGCTGTTCGCGGGCTGCTCCTGGAGGCGGCAGAGGGCCTGGAGGTGAAGGTCCACGACGGCGGCACCTACCTGAACATGGAGGGTCCGCAGTTCTCCACCCGCGCAGAGTCTCTGACGTACCGCACCTGGGGCGTAGAGGTGCGCCTCGCCCGCGAGGCAGAGATCGGCTACGCGACGGTGGCCATGTCGACGGACTACGACTGCTGGCACACCGAACACGACGACGTCTCCGTCGCGACCGTCGTCGAGACGATGAAGCAGAACGTGACGCACGCCAAGGAGCTCATCCGACGCGCGGCGCCTAAGATCGCAGCGATGGGAGCCTCCATCGCGGATGACGCCTTGGAGTACGCGGTCATGACCGCTCCCGAGGCGATCACCTCGGCGGCGAGGGAGCGTCTCGCGCTCTTCCTCGACAAGTACCTGGACGGAGGCTCGGCGTGAGCGGTCGCAAGGAGGCGGGGATCACGACCACACGGCGTGGCTTCCTCGGCGCGGGCGTCGCAGCCGGCGCGCTCGGATGCGAGGCCGCGAGCGCCGCTCGGGTCGTCCCCGGGGTCGCTCCGAAGGGCCCCGTGATGGTCGGCAGCCAGAACGCCCTCGCAGGC
>JAKVCE010000448.1 GCA_022447405.1 Planctomycetota bacterium
ATGAGCTGGTCCTCCTTCGGCGTCTCTGTGCTCCTCGGCCTGATGCGGATCATCGCCCTGCTCCTGCTGGTCGGGGTGCCCGCCCTCTTCTTCCAAGGCGTCTCGAGAGACGGCGTCTTCGAGGACCGGGGCGTGCTCTTTACCATCACCTACCTCCCCCTCGCTGGCGTCTTGATCCTGTACTCCCTCGTGCTCGGGAGCCTGCACCAGCTCGCCCTCCACAGCCTGGTCGAGAACAGGCGCGGGATGACCTCAGCGCTGCGCCACGCCTGGCGCCTCCTCAGGGTGGAGACTCAACAGAGCGTCTCCTTCCTCGTCATAGAGCTCTGCTGCGCGCTCATCGGCACTCTGGCCATCATGGGCATCTACCTCAGCGCCTCGGTCCTCTGCCTCCTGACGCCCGCCGCGCTCTTCATCCACCTGGCCCTCTTGGGCTTCGCGGGGGTCCTGCGCGCCGCGTTCTGGTCTCGAGCCTACCGCCAGATGGGCGGGGCGACCTCCTCGGACCCCCTCGGCGGGATCGGCGCCACGCCGAACCAGGGCTGAGGCGGCCGCTCGAGGAGAGGAGTGGTGAGCGCGCCAGGGATCGAACCTGGGACCTACTGGTTAAAAGCCAGTTGCTCTACCAACTGAGCTACGCGCCCACTCCTTCGTTCACTCGAGGTCGACCCTCGACGAGCGGCCGAGAAGAATAGGGGATCTGGAGCCGGAAGAAAACAACCCTCCCGGAACTCCTCCCCCGAGGTCCTCAGACCTCCATCACCTCCGCGGTCTTCTTCTCCTGCACCTCACCCACCTTGCCCTCGAACTCCTTCAAGACCTCCTGGATCTCGTCGTGCAGGGCGCGGTTGTCATCCTCGGTGAGGTCGCCGTCCTTCTTGGCCGCGTCGGCGCTCTTGTTCAGGTCTCGGCGGGTGTTCCTGAGCGCGATCCGCGCCTCCTCACACATCTCCTTGACCTTCGCGGCGATCTTCTTGCGCTGATCACCCGAGAGTTGAGGCATGGTGAGCCTGAGGACCTTCCCGTCGCTCTGGGGATTGATGCCTAGGTCCGACTTCATGATCGTCTTGGAGAGCTCCTCCAAGATCGACGCGTCGAAGGGCTTGATGGCGATCATCCGCGGCTCAGGGACCGAGATGGAGCCGAGCTGATTGATCGGCGTCGGGCTCCCGTAGTAATCCACCCGCAGGTTCTCCACGAGGGCTGGGCTCGCCTGGCCTGTGCGCACCGCGCGCATCTGATCAGAGAGGTGCTTCAGGACCTTGTCCATCCGCTCGCGCCCGTCGTTCAAGATCTGGTCGTAGCTCATCACTCTTCCTCCTTCGCGCCCGAGGGCGCCGTGTTCACTCTGAGCCCCCGATGAGGGAGCCCAACTCTTCTCCGCGCACGGCCCGCTCCAGGTTCCCCTCTCCGAAGAGGTCGAAGACGAGGATCGGCAGCTTGTTCTCCATGCACAGCGTGATCGCGGTCCCGTCCATGACCCGCAGGCCTTGGCTCAGGACATCCATGTAGCTGAGTCGTTCGAGCTTCTTCGCGTCAGCGTTCACCATCGGGTCGGAGTCATAGACCCCGTCGACCTTCGTCGCCTTCAAGAGCACCTCACAGCCGAGCTCGTTCGCCCTGAGGGCCGCCGCGGTGTCCGTGCTGAAGTAGGGGTTGCCGGTGCCCGCCGCGAGCAGGACCACGTGCCCCTTCTTGAGCTGGTTGATCGCGCGCTTGCGGACGAAGGGTTCGGCGACGGACTGGATCTCGAGGGCGGTGTGCACGCGCGCGGGGACGCCCGCTTGCTCGATGGCGTCGCAGAGGGCGAGCGCGTTGATCACGGTCGCGAGCATGCCCATGTAGTCCGAGTTGGCTCGCTCAGCCCCCAGCTGGCTGAACTCGGCGCCGCGGAGGATGTTGCCCCCACCGCAGACGATCGCGATCTCCGCACCTAGTCGCGCCACGTCCGCGATGCCGTTCGCGAAGTCGCGCACAGTGGGGACGTCGATCCCGCTCCCCTCCTGACCTCCCAGGGCCTCCCCCGAGAGCTTCAGAAGCACGCGCTTGTAGCGGAGACCCTCTGGAGAGCTCATAGCGAGAGAGGATAGCGAGCGCTCCCCTCAGGGGACAGTTCCCATTCTGAGGGACCTGAGGTTCACAAAAGAGAGCGACCGCGCTGCGGGGGCTCCCCCGCGGCGC
>JAKVCE010000449.1 GCA_022447405.1 Planctomycetota bacterium
CGTGAGCTCCAACTCATCGATGATGGCTTCCGTCCCGAGGACAGAGCGGCCGGTGGTGATCATCACCCTGACCCCCGCCTCTCGCAGGCGCGCGATCGACCGGCGGGTGCTCTCACGGACGCGACCGTCAGGGTCGACGATGGTTCCGTCCAGGTCGAGGCAGAGAGCAGCGTAGCGCGTGTTCATAGAGCTCATCAGTACTGGATCAAGACCTCTGTCACTTCGCCAGACCGGACGCTCACGACCTGCTCTCGCTCCTCTTGCGCTGGGTCCTCTCCACCCTGCACGCCGCTCAGGTCAAAGACCGTCGTCTTCACCCACCACTCTCCCTCAGAGAGGCCCTCGATGAGCGTACGGCCCCCCTCGAAGCCATCGTGACGAAGCTCCCCCTCTGGCTCGCCGTCGATGAGCTTGCGGAGCATGAGTGAGGCGAACTCCGGCTCGCGGCCGTCCGCCATGAGCACCTGGAGGTCGATGTCGCCTCCCTCAGTGACGACGACCCGCATGTCACTCCTCACGTCTCCAGGCCGCAGCGGGTCGATCTCGACGAGCTCCGTCTGGTACTTCCCGCCGCTGAGCTTGAGGACGAGCTCACACCCCGTCGCGAGCCCGCGCACCTCGAAGCGCCCGGCCGCGTCCGTCTTCGCGGGGCCACCTGCGCCGCCGAACCCGACGTGGAGGCCGCCCATGCCCACGATCATGCCCATCCCCACGCCCCCAGCGCTCGGGTCCTCCACGCGATGGACGGCGACCTCAAGCCCCGGGACAGGCTCCCCGTCCTGGTCCACGGCCACCCCTTCGATCGCAGTCGCTGGCAAGTCCACGTCGAGCTCAACCTCTCCCGAGGTGATGCTCACCCTGATGGTGTCCTCCATCGCCCGGCGCGGGTGCGAGATGATGAGCTCGTACTCACCGACCTGCCGCTCCTCCATCCTGTAGCTGCCGTCTGAGCCGCTCTCGATACCACCACCCCCGCCTTCGAAGAAGACCATCCGAGCCCCGCTGTTACGGGCATCCCCCCTAGAGTCTCCGCGCCAGGGCACAAGCCTGAGCGCCGCCCGCGGCAGAGGCCGCCCGCCCTCAGTGACCCGACCGAAGAGCGTCCCTCGAGCCGCTCTTCGCAGGACGAGCTCATCTTCTGAGCCCTCGCTGACGTCCACAGACACCCAGGGCTCGGAGTCGCCTTCTCCGCCCGACCCCAAGCCTTCGAACATCATGAGGCCGCGCCCCATCCCGAGGTCCCTCCCGACACGGAACTCATGCGTCCCCGCGCTGAGGTTCTTGAAGGTGGCGATCCCCTTCGCATTGGTTTGTTTTGAGCTGTAGCCGAGGCTCCCCTCCTCATGACCCCTGGCATAGCGATGGTCCACGCTCACCCCTCGCGCCACCGGCGCGCCCTCTGCGTCGAGGAGCGTCACCCTGACCTCTCCGCCGACGAGGAGCCTCACCACGACCTCCTCTGCACCGTAGGTCCTCGCCGGGAGCTCGAGCTCCGCGAACTTCCTGTGCGAGACGGTCAGGACCGTGCGCTGGCCTGGGATCGCCGTCAACGACACCACTCCCTCTGCGTCCGTGCGCTTGCTGCGGTTCTCCATGCGCGCGTCCCGCGGGTTCTCGTGGAGCTCGACGTTGCGGCTGAACTCCCGAGCGAAGGGGTCGCCCTCGCTAGGCACAGAGAGAGTCACACGTGCGCCCTCCACCGGGAGAGAGCTCGCGTCTGCGAGGACCTTCACCTGCAGCATCGGCGCTGGCTTGAGCGCGACGTCCCCGAGGTCCAAGAGCCCCTCAACGGGCAGCTGGATCCCGCTCTGCTCGTAGGGCTCGAAGCCGTCGGAGAAGATCTGCAGGCGGGCGTCCTCTTGGCCTAAGTTGCTGAGCTCTTGAAACACAGCCCGGCCGCCCGCGTGCTGGGTGAGGATCGTCCCCTCAGCGTCTTGCAGCGGCTCTGTCCACCATCCTCCCGCCTTCGCAGTGAACCGCTCAATCGGCGCGCCAGTGCCCTGATGGATGACGCGGAAGCTGAGGCCCCTCGAGGCCCGGAGCCTGAGCACCACCCCGGCCTCGCCAGCTCTCGCCTGGACCGTGTCACCTAGCGGCTCACCAAAGATCCCGTCCGACCCCGTACCGGCCAGCACCTCTAGGCTGTAGTCGGTCTCAGGGATCAGGCCGTGGAGCTCGAA
>JAKVCE010000045.1:0-9988 GCA_022447405.1 Planctomycetota bacterium
GACGGCTCCTTCTACTACCAGCCCAACCGCGACAACGCGGGCTATGGGAACGACGCGCGGGTCGCCGCCTCCGCCGTCACCGCCTTCATCCTCTCGATCCCCAAGGAGAGCTTGCTCCTCACCGGCAAGCGCTACAAGAACATGAAGCAGCACATGCTCGGACGCGACAAGGACCCCAAGCTCCCTAGCGACCTCGGCGGGACCTCGCTCAAGATGCGCAAGGCGAGCTGGAGCCTCCTCACGAAGCCCGGCATGCGCAACATGGCGCGCCTCGCCTTCCCCGCGTCCACGGTCACACACGGTCAGTCTGAAGACTCCGTCGCCTTCACCGTCGACGACGGCTTCTGCGGTCTCGACAACCCGGACGGCTGCATGCTCGAAGAGGTGCGCGCCCTCTTCAAGGAGCACGACGCCCAGGCCACCTTCTTCGTGACGGGCTCGCACTGCGAGCACACATCCGCCGAAGACATCGCGAAGCTCATAGCCGACGGGCACGAGCTCGCGAACCACTCGATGCGCGATCACCCCTACACCGACGCGAGCCCCGAAGAGTTCGCCGCCGACCTCGAAGAGACCGCCGGGATCCTCGCGAAGCACCAGCCGGAGCCCTCGCCCTGGTACCGCGCGCCCTTCGGCAGGTTGAACAAGAAGATGCAGGCGGTTCTTGAGGAGAAGGGGCTGACTCACGTCGTCTCCGACGCCTTCGCGAACGACACCGAGATCCCCGACGCCGAGTGGGTCGCAGACTTCGTGCTCAAGAACACCAAGCCCGGCTCGATCCTCCTCATCCACATGCCCGAGCGCGGCCGCCGCGAGTGGAACTTCGAGGCCATGCGCCTCACCCTCGAGGGCTTGAAGGAGCGCGGCCTGGCGGTCACGACCCTGAGCGCGCTCCTCAAGGGCTGAGCGTCCCCGGGTAGAGGTGGCGCACCGTCACCGATGTGGGGAGAATGCACCGCATGCACTCCCTGCGACTCTTCGTCCCTGCGCTCCTCCTCGCAGCCTGCCAGGCGCCCGCCACCCTCGAGAGCTTCTACCTCGACGTCCGTGACTTCGGAGCCGTGGGAGATCGCGAGACCGAGAACAGCGCGGCCTTGCAGCGCGCGGTCGACGCTGCCTCACAGCAGGGAGGCGGCGTCGTCTACTTCCCCGAAGGTGACTATCTCTCGGGCACCGTGCGTCTGAAGGACGGCGTGACCCTCCACCTCGCCGAAGGCGCGACGCTCTGGGGCAGCACCGACATCACAGACTACGACCCGGAGGAGAAGCACCTCCTCTGGGCGGAGGACGCGAGAGACATCACGATCACCGGTCGCGGGGCCATCGACGGACAGGGCCCGCGCTTCTGGGACGGCGGGCGCCTGGAGCGTTGGCTGCGGGGAGAGGGCGAGCTCATCCGCACCAGCGACATGCTCCGCTTCGACCGCTGCACGAACATCACCCTCGAGGACGTGGAGGTGCGCTACGGCGCCTTCTGGAACATCGGCTTCGGGGACTCAGAGCGCATCACAGTCCGCGCCCTCACCATGCGCAACGGCATCTACGAAGAGGACGGCCCGAACACCGACGGCATCAACCTCTGGAACTGCAAGAAGGTGCGCGTCTCCGACTGCGACATCCAGACCGGCGATGACTGCATCGTCGTCTTGGGCGACAGCCGCGACGTGAACATCACCAACTGCAAGTTCACGACCTCCGAGACCGCCGTGATGATCTCCGGCGTGAAGAACCTCACCCTCTCGAATTCGACCATGCACGACGCGGGCTGCGGCGTGGGCTTCCGGGTCTGGAACGGGATCGTGGTCGACGGGGTGCGCGTCGAGAACCTCGTGATGGATGTGTCTGACCGCTTCAAGACTGGCGGACAGGTCATCTACATGTGGTCCTTCCCGCTCTACGTGGAGTCGGATCCGCCGCCCGGCACGGTGCTCCCGCCAGCGGGCAGCGTCGACAATGTCAGCTTCTCCAACATCACGGCGCGCGCCAACGGAGGCATCTTCATCACCGGCTTCCGCGAGCACGAGGGCTACATCGGCTCGCTCACCTTCGAGGACATCGACATCACCATGCACGGCGGGATGGACAAGTCCGGCCTCAACGACAACCCGCCGGACCCGTACCCGATCTACGGCTTCCACGGCGCGCCGTACGCGATCTTCGCGCGCTTCGTGAAGGACCTCACCATGCGCGATGTCACCTTCCGCTGGAACACGCCCGAGGAGGCGAAGTGGGGGAGCGCGGCGCGCTTCTGGAGCGTCGACAACCTGGAGCTCTCAGGCTTCCGCGGCAGGCAGTCCGAGGGCTCAGGCCTCCCCGCCGTCTGGCTGCGTGATGTGGAGCGCGCCTTCGTGAAGGGCTGCTGGGCGCCTGAGGGCACCGGGACCTTCATGCACCTCGGGGACGGCGTCGAGGATGTCACTCTCCTCGGTAACGACCTCAGTCAGGCCGCTGCGGCGGTCTCGATCGAGTCAACGCCCGCCCCGCGCGTGTTCGAGTCCGGGAACCGCCCTCCAGGGAGTTAGTGACCCTTGGGCCAGGTTTAGGGGAGAAGGATCCGAATCTTGCCCCCCTGAGACGGCGGAAGGCGGATACATTCATCGGTTGGCGCAGGGTCAGTGGAGGATCACTGATGGGTTGCGTCCGTTCGCGGGGCCGTGACGGTCCTCTCCAAGGCGGCAGCGCTGCCTACTGATACGGGCTCCAAGGGGCCCACGTGTGGACCTCATGGATCTCGAAGAACTCGTGTCGCTAGACGACACCGCGCCCGAAGTGGGCCAAAACAACGACGTCGACCCCTTTGGCGACGTCCCCAGCTCAGTCTCGAAGGCGCTCAAAGAGCGCGGCTTCACCGAGCTGACCTCCGTACAGCGCGCCGTCTTAGACGCGGAGGTCGAGGGACGCGACCTGCAGATCTCCTCCCAGACAGGCTCTGGGAAGACCGTCGCCCTCGGCTTCGTCCTCGCCCCCAAGCTCGCAGCAGAGCGCGGAGGGAAGGGGCCTGACGCTCTCATCATCGTCCCGACCCGTGAGCTCGCCTCGCAGGTTTGCAAAGAGCTCGCGTGGCTCATGGCCGACATCGACGGCGTGCGCTTGGCCTCGGTCACGGGAGGCACGCCCCTCTACCGCGACCGCGAGACCATCTCACGCCGCCCGCGCCTCTTGGTCGGGACCCCCGGTCGCCTGCTCGACCACGTCAGGAGCGGGGTCCTCGACCTCGGTAACGTCAGCGAGCTGGTCCTCGATGAGGCGGACCAGATGCTCGACATGGGCTTCCGCGAGGAGCTCGAAGGGATCCTCGACGCCACCCCCGAAGAGCGCAGGACGCACCTCGTCTCAGCGACCTTCCCGCGCGGGATCCAGCAGCTCGCCGCGCGCTATCAGCGTGACGCGGTCTCCATCGAAGGGACACGCCTCGGCGACGCGAACCAGGACATCAAGCACGAGGGACACCTCGTCAACGTGCGCGATCGCTACGACGCCTTGGTCAATCTGCTGCTCATGGCAGAGGAGGACCGGACGCTCGTCTTCGTCGAGCGACGCGCCGAGGCGGTGCTGGTGGCAGAGCGCCTCGAGGCGGACGGCTTCGACGCCCTCCCCTTGAGCGGGGAGCTCGCCCAGAGTCAGCGCGAGCGGACGATGGAGGCCTTCCGCTCAGGGAAGGTGAAGGTGCTCGTCGCGACGGACGTCGCGGCGCGCGGCCTCGACGTCCCTGATGTCGCCACCGTGATCCATACAGCCCCCTGCATCGACGGTCAGGTCTACACCCACCGCAGCGGTCGAACGGGCCGCGCGGGTCGTCGAGGTCGGAGCATCTTGCTGGCGCCCCCGAACCGGCGCTACAAGGTGACGCGGATGCTGGATGAGGCGAGGGTCGACCTTGAGTGGCTCCCGCTCCCGAAGGCCTCGGAGATCAAGAAGGTGGTCAACCAGCGCGCACACGATCGACTCAAAGAGGAGCTGGAGACAGCCCTCAGCGAGGGGTCGAGCGACAGACACCTCGCTCAAGCGGGCGCCCTCCTCACCGACGCTGAGCCTGAGGCGCTCGTCGCCGCGCTCCTCGCGCGCCTCGAGCCGAAGCGTCGCGCTCAGCCGAAGGACTTGAACGTGCCCCACATGAACAAGGGTTCGCACCAGAAAGACGGCTATCAGAAGGGGAGGAAGGGCTCCTACGACAAGTCGAACCGTGGCGGCAAGGGACCCGCCAACACCGTCCGCTTCTTCATCAACCGCGGCATAAAGCAAGGCGCGACGCCCGGCCGGATCTTGGCCGAGCTCTGCCGACGAGGAAAGGTGAACGGCAGCGACATCGGCTCTATCGCGATCCACCCCAACGCGAGCACCTTCGATGTGCGCGCCGAGGTCTCCGTGCAATTTGAGGAGAGCGCCGGTCGCCGAGACTCACGTGACCCCAACACCCTCATCCGCAGGGACCGCGGCCCGATGCCCTCGGCTCAGGAGAGCAAGAAGAAGAGGTCCAAAGGCTCGAAGCCCGCAGGCAAGCAGCCCTTCAAGCGAGAGGGCCGCACCAAGCTGCGCGCCCGCAGCTTCAAGCGCTGACACTTGAGCGCGCGCGGCCTCAAGAGGCCGTGCGCAGGTAGCGTCGGGCGACGGCGCTCAGGATGTCGCTCGCGATGACGATCCCTGCGCCCAAGAGGATCAGGAGCAGCATCTCGTCGTAGTACATCTTCCCGCGCGCTTGCTGGATGTAGTAGCCGAGGGAGACGACGCCCAGCATCCCGAGCACCGTCGCCTCGCGGACGCAGGTCTCGAAGCGGTAGAAGAAGTAGAGGAGGTAGCGGCCGAGGGCGAGGGGGAAGACGGCCGAGACGAGCAGCGAGCGGCGCGGCGCGCCGATGGCGGTCAGGGTGCGCAGGGGCTGAGGGTCGAGGTTCTCGATCGTCTCCGCCCCGAGGCGGCCGAGGATGCCTGAGTTGTGGAGCGCGAGGGCCAGGACGGCGGGCCAGGCGTGGTTGGGGCCCAAGATGGCGAGGAGGAGGAAGGCCAAGACGTACTCAGGGATCGAGCGCAAGAGGATCATCACCGCGCGGGTCACGAGCCGCAGGGCGCGCCAGCCGAAGAGGTCTTGGCCTGGCGTCGCGTCGAAGGGACGCCTCGTCGAGAGCGTCGCTGCCGCGAGCGGGGCGAAGAGCCAGGAGAGGAGCATCGCGAGGACGATGGCGAGGACTGAGATGGCGAGGGTCGCCAAGAGCGCGTCGAGGCCGTGGTCGAGGAGGACCCCTTGGGTCCAAGTGATGAGCGCGCCGAGGTCGAAGCCGCCCTCGCGGAGCGGGGCCGGGACGATGTCCACCGTGAGGAAGCGCTCAAGGTTCTCGAGCCTGCGAGCGGTGAGGAAGGAGGCAGGCTGGATGACCCCCGAGAGCCAGGTCAGGAGGGTGAAGAGACCGAAGGACCAGAGGGTCAGCTGGACAAAGCGGCTCCGCGGGCGGCTCTTGTAGAGGGCTTCGACGCGCGCGCTCATCGGATGACGATCCTCTCCCGAAGTTTGGAGCTCCAGAGCTCGACGATGAGGACGAGGGCGATGAGGGCGTAGAGGTAGGTCCACACCTCGCGGTAGTGGAGGTTCTCCGCCGAGAGCCTGAGGTAGTAGCCGATGGTCGGATAGCCGAAGAAGCCCAGCACCGCAGAGGAGCGCACGGCGCACTCGAAGCGGTAGAAGGCGTAGGCAGACATGTCCGCGAAGGCGCGCGGCAAGAGGCCCCAGAGGAAGACCTGCAGCGGACCCGCGCCGATCGCGCGCAGCGAGCGGGCGCTCTCGCGCGGGCACTCGTCCAGCATCTCCGAGAAGACCTTGGCCAGGGTCCCGCCGTAAGGGATGGCGATGGCGATGACCGCGCTGAAGTTGTTCAGGCCGAAGGCCACGAGGAAGAGGATCGCCCACAAGAGCTCGTGCACCGAGCGCATCAGCGCGATCCAGACGCGGACGACCCCGTAGATCACAGGCATGGCCCGACTCAGGAGACCTTGTCCGAGCGGTGAGTCCGCGCCGTCATCCTTCCACCAGGAGGTCGCGCCCAGGAAGCCGAAGAAGAGCCCGAGCACCACGGCGAGGCTCATCCCAGCGACCGCGAAGAGCAAGGTGGTCCACACCGCCTCCAGGACCTTGGAGAGGAGCGGGGGTGTGCCCGCGGGGACCTCTGCAGCCTCGTAGCTCATCGCGGGGGAGAGCGCGCCCTCGACGAAGAGGCTGAGGATGCCAGCGCCGCTCTCCCTCGGGATCGCGTCGGCGAGGGAGAGGTCGAGGGCGAGCCAGGACAGGAGCGCGGCGAGGAAGATCCCGAAGATCAGCCGCGCGCGGCGGTTGGCCCGCGTGGGGAGCGCCGCGAGGGCCTCAGCCGACACGGTCCTCCTCCTCGAGGTCATAGAGGGCCGAGAGCTCCGCTTCGGAGAGCTCGCCCGAGGCGCCGTCGAAGAGGACGCTCCCAGCTCGCAGGCCCACGAGGCGCGGGACGAACTCGCGGGCGAGCTCGATGTCGTGCATGGAGAGCAGGAGGGTCAGCTCCTTGGTGCGGGCGACCTCCGTGAGGAGGGTGATGGTCTCGCGGGCGCGCGCCGGGTCCAGGGCTGAGAGGGGCTCGTCGGCGATTAGGTAGTCCGCCTCTTGGTAGAGGGCGCGCGCGATGGCGACGCGCTGGCGCTCTCCGCCGGAGAGGCTGTCGACGCGGTGGAAGAGCTTCTCGCCGATCCCGAGCTCGTCCAGGATCGAGAGGGCGCGCTCATGCTCTGGGTTGCGCGTGCTGAAGGCCGTCGCGACGGATCGCAAGAGGCCTTGCTTGCCCAGGCGTCCGCTCAGGACGTTCTGTGAGACGCGGAGGTTGGGCACCAGCCCGAGGTCTTGGGGGATGAAGCCCATGCGGGCGCGCAGCGCGCGGAGGCCGCCTTCGCTGGCCTGGCTGAGGTCCTCGCCGTCCACCGTGACAGCGCCAGCGCTCGGGCGCACCATCGCGTTGCAGAGCGAGAGCGCCGTGGTCTTCCCGCACCCGCTCGGCCCAACGAGGGCGAGGGTCTCACCCGGCGTGACGGAGAGGTTGAAGTCCTTGAGCGCCGGCTGCCCGTCGTAGAGGACGGACACGCCACGAAACTCCAGTCCTCTCGCGGGGGCGCTCACGCCCAGATGGTAATCGCTCGGCCCTCAGCGCAAGAGCTTGAGCTCGCGCGCGAGGTCCTCGAGGGGTGCGAAGTCCTCGTTCGAGGCCGCGATGATGCCCTCAGGGCGCTGGAGCGCCTTGAGCAGCGCGGGGTCTTCCATCCCGATCAGCGCGGCTTGTAGCTTCTCTATGAGCTCCTCGCCGAGGTCCGGGTGGGCGGTCCAGTTGTAGTCAGGGTAGCCAGGCGTCTCCCACAGCTTCACGCAGACAGCGGGGTCGATCTTCCCCTCAGCGACCATGGAGTTGTAGACCTTGTAGTTCACTGCGCCGCCTTGGTAGGTCCCCGCGTTCACGAGGGCGGCGGTCTTGGAGTGGTCGCCAGAGAAGCTCATCTCCTCACCAGCGAAGAAGTCCTGCGGGCTCTGGCCGGTCTCCTGGCGGATGAAGTACTCAGGCATCAGCCTGCCCGAGGTGGAGGACTCGGATCCGAAGGTGAAGGTCTTGCCTGAGAGGCCTTTGGGGAAGTCGGCGGCGGGGCTGAGGCCTGCGTCCTTGTGGGCGATGAAGTAGGACTTGTAGTTGGGGTCCACCGTGCCCTGGGCGATGGCGCGCGCGCCGGGGACGGCGGCGCGGGCGCGAAGGCCGGTGAGGCCACCGAACCACGCGAGCTGTACGTCGCCGCTCTTGAAGGCCTCAACAGAGGCCGAGTAGTCGCTGGAGGGGACGTAGGTGACGGGGATGCCCAGCTCACCTTCCAGGTAGGCCGCGATCTGACCGTACTTCTCTGTGAGCTCGGTCGAGTTCTGGTCCGGGATCGCGCTGAAGCGGAGCTCGGTGCCGTTCGCTTCGGTCTCGCCGCTGCAGGAGGACGCGCTGAGGAGGAGGATGAGGGAGACGAGCTTCTTCATGGCTTAGAGTCTTGTGAGTTCAGGGCTTACGCACCGGGGAGTATATCGTGGAGCAGTCAGCGAGTGGTCACTGACCTAGCAAGCTCATCGCGCTCTGGACCATGGGGAGGTCCGGGTTCACCTCGCCCCAGTAGCTGAGGAAGTGCTCGAGGTGTCCGCGCCCCTCCTCGAGCCGCCCGAGCTCAAGCTCGACCGCTCCTAGCTCGTAGAGGGAGGAGATCCAGAGGATGGGGATGGTGCCTCGCTCCTGCCCAGAGTAGACGAGACCACGCCAGGCTCCAGCCGTCGCCTCAAGGTCTCCCTGGGCTGCACAGGCTCTGGCGAGCCCCTCCCTCCATGCCGGCCCTGCGGTGGAGTTGACGGCGTAGGCGTCGGCGATGAGCCCTCCCGCTCGGAGGACCTCCTCGTAGAGTCGCCGGGCCTCCGTCGCGTCTCCCTCGGCCAGGGCGAGCTCGGCGGCGATGGCGCTCAAGTACTGCTGAGCTGTGGGGCTGACCTCAGGGAGGATTGCCTCTAGGCGCTCATGGAGGGCCCTCGCTCGCGTCACGTCACCGTCTCTCGCGGCGAACTTCGCCGCGATGTAGAGGGCTCGCGGAGCGCGCGGGAAGCGCACGAGCACGCCCTCTGTGATCTTCCTAGCGCTCTCGGTCTCACCGAGGAGCGAGTGGATGCGAGCGAAGCGGTGGCGGCTGGTGCCTAGGATGAAGGCGCCAGAGTCCGTCTCATCGAACTCTGCGCGCTCGCTCTCGGAGAAGGCCTCGTCTGGAGACCAGTTGAGCATCCCGATCCCTATGACCAACTCGAAGGGAGCGCGCCAGTACGCGAGCGTGTTGAACTGCCAGTCCTCGCTCGCTCGGACCTCCTCCATCAGGGCTTCGTAGTCCTTCGCCTCGGCGATCTCGTAGAGGCGATCCCAGTCGATCTTCTCGTCCCAGCCTTCCCAGTCCTCCGTCATGATCCTTGAGAGGGTGGAGAAGGAGAGCTGCTGCCCGACGCTGGATCCTTGGTGCTCCTTTAAGCCCTCGAAGCGCCCCTCCCAGGAGTCCACCCACGCCTTGAGGGGGGCGACGATCTGGGGCTGGCTCTCCTCCCACTCAGCGAAGCGCGCTCGCGCTCTCTCAAAATCTCCTGCGACGATGCAGGCGGAGGTGTAGTGCTCGTAGATGAGGGAGAAGCCAGGGTCCAACTCGAGGACGCGTCCGAAGTGATAGACCGCGCGGTCTGCGTCGTTGACGACGCTCGAGTGGAGGAAGGCCTCGCCGATCAGGTAGTGGGCAGGGAGCTGGTCTGGGTCGTCCTTGACGATCTCTTCCAAGAGGGGGACGGAGTTCGCCCAACCCTCCTCGACTTGAACCAAGGCCGCGTCCATCACTCGCGCGATCTCCTCTGGCAGGCGCTCACGGAAGGCCTCGGCGCGTCGGAAGCAGTCAGCCTGATCCTCGTTGAGGTTGCCGGTGGACCAGCCGAGGACGATCCCCTGCCAGAACCAGGCGAGGGCGAAGGCTGGGTCGAGCTCCGTGGCCTCCTTGAAGGCGGCCTGCGCTCCTAGGAACACGTTCCGCTCCATCAGCTCCTCGGCTCGGACATAGGCGCGGTAGGCGTCCACGGACGAGGTGAGCTGCTGCTCGAGAGCTTGAGCCTCGGCCTGGTCCAGCGGTGCGCCGAGGAGGTCGCGCAGCTGGGAGGAGAGGTTCTCTGCGAGGGCGAAGACGTCCTCAGGGCCCTCGCCCTGAGCCTGGGCCTGGCCGAGGGAGCGCCCGCTGGCCACGTCCACCAGCTCTGTCGTCGCGATGATGCGGCTCCCGAGCGAGCCGATCTCACCGATGATCATGGTGCCGACGCCCGCGCCGCGAGCGACCTGGCTCGCGCTCGTGCGGTCGACGCGCCCGTCTTCGACGCCGTTGTCCATGGCGACGTCGTAGAGGCGCTGCTGGCTCAACAAAGGCTTTTGTCATGAGGGCACCAGCTAAGTGT
>JAKVCE010000045.1:9998-10877 GCA_022447405.1 Planctomycetota bacterium
CAACATCTCGAGTCCGCCGCCAGCGCTGAGGCCCGTGGTGAGGAGCCGCGCGAGCATGGAGCCGTGGCGGTTCGCGTCCGCGGGGTCGTCGAGGTTCGCGACATACATCACCGCGGTGTATCCATCGCCTGCGCTCGCGGGGGCGGGGTCGCCGGAGCCTTGGAACCACTCGAGCTTCCAAGCCGTCACGCCGAGCGCGACGAGGAGGATGGCCACGACCGCGCCCTTGAGGCCGGGCTTGGCGCTCTTGCGGGCTCCGCTTGCTGCGGGTGGCACGAGGCCGCTGTCGGTCTGCCGCTTGAAGTGCCGCAGATCAGCCGCCATCTCGGACATCGACTGGTAGCGCTCCTTAGCGTCTTTGCGGAGCGCCTTCTCGACGATCGAGATGAAGCCCGCAGGCAGGTCGCGCCTCATCTTCGCGAGGGGCTCTGGTTCGCCGTGCAGCACCTTGTCCATCGTCTCGATCACCGTCTCGCCGATGAAGGCGGGGCGGCCGGTGACCATCTCGTAGAGCAGGCTGCCGAAGGAGAACACGTCGCTGCGGGCGTCGACCTCTTTGCCGAGCGCCTGCTCCGGGGACATGGCAGACGGCGTGCCGAAGATCGCGCCTTCGACCGTGAGGGTCTGGCTGGGCTGGCCCAGGTCGGCTCCGCCGCTCTGGTCATGCATCACCTTCGCCAGGCCGAAGTCGAGGAGCTTCGGCAGGCCGCGCTCGGTGAGCATCACGTTGCCCGGCTTGATGTCTCGGTGGATGACGCGCTGCTCGTGTGCGTAGGCGAGGGCGTCGGCGAGGGGCACGGCGAAGTCAGCGACCTCGAGCAGGCTCAGCTGGCGCTCCTCAAGGAGGGCGGTGAGGGTCTTCCCGTCTACGAGCTCCTG
>JAKVCE010000450.1 GCA_022447405.1 Planctomycetota bacterium
CCTCAGGCGACGCCTGCGGGGCCTCTTCTGCTTGGGTTGTTTCTTCGTTCTCTGCCATACGTCTACGGTGGAGAGGGCTCTACCCAGAGGTAGAGTGAGTCTTGGCGGATAGGTCCGCAGGGCCACCTAGGGTGGTGATCTGTGCGCTCGAGGAGAGCCTCTCAAGCGCCCAGCCAAACTAGGCGCGAATAGGGTGCTTTAGAGGGGTTCACTTGGCAAGGGTTCCGGGCGATTCCGGAGGCCTCAATTTCCAGATTTCAGGGCCCTCATCGCTGCCTCGCGGACCTCTAGGTCATCCTCCCCCCCAGCGAGCTCCTCCAGCAGCGCGCGGTCCTCAGCGCGACCCAAGCGCGCCAGGCCCTCAAGAGCCCTCACCCGGTTCTCCCTCACCAGCTCGGCTCGGGCGTAATTCCGGGGGTTTCTGGCCCTCTCAGCCTCGTAAATGTCCTTCCGGGAGCCGTCCCTCAAGAGGGTCGCGCCCGCAGAATCACCGAAGGTGGCCAGGCTGATCGCCGCGTTCAGCCTCACAGCGAGGACGGGGTCCCCAAGCGCACCCTTGAGCGGTGCTGCAGCGAGCTCCGCCGGGTAGAAGCGCAGATAACCCGCCACGAGGATCCTCAGGCCCTGGTCCTCACTCTGGAGGAAGGCGCTGACGTCCGCGAAGGTGTCCGGGGACCCTCGACTCCCGAGGCTCACCAGCGCGTGAAACTTGAGCTCACCCTCAGGGTCTGCGTCCTCTCCCAGCGCCAAGATCACCCGGAGGCCCTCCTCCCCAGCGGGGTCATCGAGGTGGAGCAGCGCAGAGGAGAGCACGTACTGGAGCTTGACCTCGTCCTCTCCCAACCCTTCCAAGGCGTCAGCGAGCTTGGGAGCCAGCGTCTCTGAGACCTCCCACGGGGGCCCCTCGCCGCCAGCGCGAGCCCGGTCATTCTCCGCCAGCTGCGCCACCAGCGCGTAAGCGGCCTGCTCACGCTCGTTCGCGCCCCCGTGCAGGACGCGGTGGAGGTTCTCATCAATCGTGGCCTCATCACCAGTGAAGGCCCCCACGCCAGCGTATAAGGCAACCGCGACGATCACGATCATCGCGGGCACGACGATCAAGGGGAAGAGCAGGTTGCGGTAGGGCGAGTCCTCCTCGCCGCCCGCTGCAGACGCGGTGGTCTCCTGAGGCCCCGAGTCAGGGGTCTCGCCTGCAGGCTCCATGGGAGCGCCTCCCTGCGGCTCTTCCTCGGCCATGGCTCAGCCTCCTCGCTTGGAGATCGGGTGGTCCGAGAGGTGCATCGGGGAGCTGAGCGCGCCGATGAGGGGTCTCGCGTAGGCTTGGAAGTCTGAGCTGATGTGGCCGTGATCACCGATGTAGTGATCAGGGAGGACCTTGGTCTTCTGAGCCACGTTCTCAAGCTCCGTCACCTCGAAGGCCGCCCTGTACGTGGGGTCCTCTTCGCGGCGGATGACGATCGAGCCGTGCTGATACTCCCCGCTGGTGGCGATGCGCGCCGCGGTCCGGCCGACCTCACGCGCCTCGTCAGCGTCGACCTCGGAGACACAGTCTGCGAAGGAGCGCTGCAAGTAGCCGAAGGTGTCAGCGCGGATCCGGGTCTTGGGTCCGAGCACATCCTTGAGCCGAGCGGCGAGGAAGTCGCCGAGCGCGCCGGTCCCTGAGAGTTGCACGTTCCCATGAGAGTCCTTTTCTTGGGTCTCGAGGAGCAGCTTTCCGTCCTCGTCATGGATCCCCTCACTGACCGCGATCACGCAGCGCCCGAGGGAGGAGTAGATCTCCTGCACGTCCTGCCCAAAGCGCTCTAGGTCGAAGGCGCGCTCAGGCACGTAGACCAGGTGCGGGCCGTCCTCGTCATGGACCTTAGCCATGGTGCTCGCGGCGGTCAGCCAGCCAGCGTGGCGCCCCATGATCACGTCGATCTTGATGCCGCCCAGGCTGCGGTTGTCCTCGTTGTCCCCCATCAAGGCCGAGGCCACGAAGCGCGCGGCGGAGCCGTACCCCGGACAGTGGTCCGTCTCGCACAGGTCGTTGTCGATCGTCTTGGGGACATGGAAGAGGCGCACGTCATACGAGCGGTCGACAGCGATCTCGTTCAGGATGTGGGCCGTCTCCGCCGAGTCGTTCCCTCCGATGTAGAAGAAGTAGCGGATGTCGTGGGCCTC
>JAKVCE010000451.1 GCA_022447405.1 Planctomycetota bacterium
CCGGACTCGGACCAGGACCTCAGCACCTTCGAGACCTTCCCCGATGACGGACAGATCTTGATGATCATCGAGGTCTCTGTCTTGGCTGAGAACGGGCTCCCCCTCGATCACCGCGCGGTGGCCTGCAGCACCGTCGGAGAGGACGATATCGAGCCTGAGGTCGCCTTTACGCCGCCTCCGCTGGGTTCCGTGGACACGCTGCCGGCCAACGGAGCGAACGACGTCGACCCTGCCACGACCGTCCGCGTTCGATTCACTGAGAGCGTTCAGCCCACCTCCGTCGGCGACCTGCCGACCTACGGCGCCCCCGACCTCTCTCCGGCGATCTCGATCCAGTTCGGCCCCGAGACGCGTCGCGTTGATGTCCCGTTCACAGTCATGCCGGGGAGCCCCTATGACCTGACGGAGTACATCCTCGAGCCCGCGTTCCACTTCCCTGGTGAAGGGCCGGACGACTTCGGCTGTGGCGTCTTTGACGTGGTCGACATCACTGTGAATGTCGGTCAGTTTCAGGACCTCGCTCAGCTCGACGTAGACGGAGACGGCGTCAACGATCGCGGCAACCTCAACACGCTCTCAGGTCTCTCCACATTCAAGACTGGGGAAGGGCCCGGCCTCACGAACGTGCCCGTCACTCCGGACGCGATCTACGCGGGCCGCTCCGGCGCGATCCCCGGCCTGAGCGTCATCGACCTGAACGGCTTCGGTCAGTCCACCGGTAACCCGATCTATGACGACTCCTTCTCCAGCTTCGAGCGGGGGAACTCCAACTTCCCGAACAACCCGAACGTCAAGCTTCAGGGCAACCTCCTCAAGCCCGCGCTCCAGTCAGGCGAATGCACTGTGGACGGAGGCTCCGCTGGTGTCTTCACCCTGACGCTCGACTCGAACCTCACGGAGGTTCTCGCGCGCGCGCCGGTGATCACGGCGGTGGGGGACATGATGCTCGGGCACGCCCTCGACAGCTCCTTCAACAACGCGCCCGCGCCCTACGGCTGCCAGTCGGGCGGGGGAAACCTCTGCGCGCAGGACGGCCTCAAGCAGATCCAGGTGATCCAAGGTGGGCCCTTCTCCCTGACTCCGCCGAGGATCATCCCGGTCAACCCGATCCTCAACACCGTCACGGGTGGTGAGAACATCGTCTCATGGGCGCCGCACCCGAACCCGCCCGCCATCACCTTCCCGCCGCTCTGTGTCTGGCCTTTCCTCGGTACGGAGGAGCCCACGTCCATCGACGTGACCTTCCCGCCGGACCCGACGGTGCCTGCGCTCAACAACTGGCTGAGCCCTGGTGACCCCTTCGGTGACCCGAACGGCGAGCAGAGCGGGATCCCCATCCCGCCGTCAGGCCTCCTCACTCCTGAGCAGAACGCGTTCTTTGATGGTCCTCCGCTGCCCCAGCTGACCATCGCAGGCTGCCAGCAGTACAAGATTCGCCAGCAGGTCGGGAACTTCCTCTACGTCCTCGATCGAAGCCGCGGCGAGGTCGTGGTCCTCAACTCGAACCGCATGACGGTCATCGACAGGATCCTCGTCCCTGACCCGACCGAGCTCGCGATCGGCCCGAACCTGGACCTCCTCGCGGTCTCCAACCAGCAGGTAGACCTCGTCACCTTCATCGACATCGACCCCTCTTCGGCCTCCTTCCACTCGATCGTCCAGCAGGTGGTCGTCGGAGACCGCCCGCGCGGCATCGCTTGGGAGCCGGGGAACGAGGACATCCTCGTCTGCAACGAGGGCGACAGCTCCTTGTCCATCATCTCCGCGTTCTCCCTCGAGGTCAGGAAGGTCATCGACTCCAACCTCTCCGAGCCCTTCGCGCTCGCCATCACGCCTAGGCAGCAAGCCTTCGGGTTCTTCCGGAACGTGTACTTCGCCTACATCATGAACCGGACCGGTCGCATCGCGATCTTCGAGTCCGGTCCGAACGAGGTGAACGGATGGGGCTACGACGACATCATCGGCACAGCGCCTCAGACCTTCCAGAGCCCGAAGACGATCCAGCCGGACCACACCTTCCTCGCGGGGGGCGTGTGGGTCGCGCACGAGGGTCCGATCAATGTGCAGGACCAGACCGCCGGCTCCCCCGGCGTGCCTGCTGTCAGCAACATGGTGATCAACTCTGCGATCCAGGGCGTGCTCCCGCTGAACGTGCAGTCTCTC
>JAKVCE010000452.1 GCA_022447405.1 Planctomycetota bacterium
TGCGCTGGATGTCGCGGGTGGCGAGGTCCGCTACCTCGGTCAAGCCATCGCTGCGGTGGCAGGGATCACCCCAGACCACGCTAGGGACGGTCTCAAGGCCTTGGGCGTGGAGCTTGAGCCGGGCGATTGGGCGCTCACCAGGGATCAGGCCATGGCTGAAGACGCGCCGTCCATCGGTCGCCGGGGTAACCGGGGGGAGGGGCGGGCGCGAGGGGACGCAGACGTGACTCAGGATGCACTGGATGGGGCTGCTGCCACCGCAGAGGCAGAGTACAGCCTGCCCGTGCAGCACCACGTCTGCCTGGAGACCCACGGCGTCGTGGTGGATTATCGCGGCGGCGGGGAGGCGACGATCTATGCCTCGACGCAGGGGACCTTCACCATCGCCGGGGAGGCTGCTGACATCCTCGGGCTGCGAGAGCCGAAGGTCACCGCCGTGGTGGAGCACATGGGCGGCGGCTTCGGGAGCAAGTTTGGCTTGGACATCCCAGGCGACATCGCCTGTCAGCTCTCCAAGGAGGCGGAGCTTCCGGTCCACTTGCTCTTAGACAGGAAGGGGGAGTGCTCCCTCGTTGGCAATCGGTCTGCCGGCTGGCAGCGAGTGAAGGCTGGGTGTGACGCTTCCGGCAAGCTGGTCGGCCTCAAAGCTGAGATTGAGACTTATGGCGGCTTGGGACGGGGCTCAAACCCGGGCTTGCCCTACATCTATGAGGCGCAGGAGTACTCGAGGGTGCAGGCGTCAGTGATGACGAACTCTGACTCGAGCCGCGCGATGCGCGCTCCGGGTCATCCGCAGGCCTCCTTCGCCATGGAGTCGATCTTGGATGAGCTCGCTTATGCCGCTGGCCTTGATCCGCTTGAGGTGCGCAAGGCGAACCTGACGGACCCCGTCTATCACAGGCAGCTTGACCGTGTCGCAGATGAGATCGGGTGGGGGTCTCATCCGCACAAGTCCCAGCCGGGCACAGGAGACGGCTGGACGGCTACTGGGATCGGCTTCGGCGTCGCTACTTGGGGTGGCGGCGGGCGCCCTGTCTGCGAGGTTGATGTCAAGATCTCGAGCGACGGGAGCGTGGCCGTGGAGGTCGGTACGCAAGACCTCGGGACTGGCGTGCGGACGTATGTGGCGGCGATCGTCGCCGAAGAGCTTGGCCTCAAGGTCGGAGATGTCACCGCACGGATCGGCTCGACTCGCTACGGCTCTGCGAACGCCTCTGGCGGCAGCGTCACCACGGCGTGCCTCGCCCCTTCGGTGAAGGCCGCTGCTTGGTCTGCGCGGAAGTCCTTCCTGGAGAAGATCGCTAGCGCGCGGGGCGTTGAGCCAGGCCAGCTCAGCTGCAGCGAGGGCGCTGTCCGCGACCAGGTCGACGACTCAGGGTCCCTTTCGTGGGCCGCAGCCTGCGCCCTCTTGCCTGCTGAGGGCCTCGTGGAGCGCGGCAAGTGGAACCACAAGCTCGCTGGCAACGGTGTTCATGGGGCTCAGGCTGCGAAGGTAGAGGTGGACCTCAAGACGGGGTATGTGCAGGTGCTGGAGATGGTGGCCATCCAGGACTGCGGGCTCCCTCTGAACCATCTCGCCCTGCGAAGCCAGCTGAACGGCGGGATGATCCAGGCGATCGGGTACGCCCTCCTGGAGGAGCGCGTCTTAGACCCTGAGCTCGGGCTCAACCTGAACCCGAACATGGAGGACTACAAGATCCCGGGAGCAGCTCAGATGCCCCTCATGAAGGCCATCGTCGATGAGGACGATGAGCGTCAGCAGGTGATCGGGATGTCGGAGGCGGCCGTGATCCCGGGGGCCTCCGCAATCGCGAACGCCGTCCACAACGCATGCGGTGCGCGTGTTCGCTCGCTCCCGCTGACACCAGACAAGGTCTTAGCCGCCATGGGGAGGGTCTGATTATGGAGCGCTTTGAGCTGGAGAACCCGAGCACTGTCACGGAGGCCATCGATCTCCTCCCGGCCAAGTGGGATGAAGACGGTGGTCGAGAGGCCATGCCGATCGCTGGTGGGCAGGACCTCATCACTGTCTTGAAAGAGGGCCTGCACGCGCCTGAGCGCCTTGTGCAGCTCAAAGCGATCGATGATTTTCAAGGAGTCCGCTCGCTGCCGACTGGGGGTCTCACTCTCGGGGCGCTCTCAAAGGTGGCGCTGATCGC
>JAKVCE010000453.1 GCA_022447405.1 Planctomycetota bacterium
CCTTGAGAGCCGGCCCTCGTTGGGTTTTACGGCGTCGATGATGTCGCCTGGCGCCAAGCCTATCTGGGCGGCGGGCCCGTCAGGCCGGACCCTGTTGATCTGTACGTAGGGGCGACGAGCGGCGACGTATCGCTCGACCGTGAGGCCGAGGTCCTCATAGAGCAGTCCGTCGACCCAGTCCCAGCTGCGCAGGCTGAACTCTCGCTCCGTGCGGTCTCTGCCCGGCCTGAACCTCGAGGCGTTGGAATCGGAAGGAGTCCATGTCTTGGACCTCCTGTCCGTTGATGGCGATGACGACGTCACCGGGCTCGAGCCCGGCCTCTGAGGCCGGGCTGTGGGGGCTGACGACCCCGACTTGAGGCGAGTCGTCTAAGACGCTGAAGCCCAGCCACGCGTTGTAGGCGTCTGGCTTCAAGAGCTGCTCCTTCAGGACCAGCATGACCCGGTCCACGGGGATCGCGAAGCCGATGTTCTCGGCCTGCGAGTTCACCGCGGTGTTGATGCCGATGAGCTCCCCGTTGATGTTCATCAGCGGTCCGCCGGAGTTTCCAAAGTTGATCGAGGCGTCCGTCTGGATCAGGTCGTTGAAGGTGAGCCGGGGGTTGGAGATCTCTACGTTTCGGTGCAAGCCAGAGATGATCCCTGTGGAGACCGTGTGCGTGTGCCCATAGGGGTTGCCTATGGCGATGACCTTCTCTCCGATCATGAGGTCTGAGCTCGTCCCCATGGGGACTGTGGGGAAGGCCTTCCCCTCTGGGTTCCTCAGCTTGAGCAGCGCGAGGTCCTCTTCAGGGACGGTGGAGACAACGTCGGCTGTGTACTGGGTCTCGTCAACTCCGGCCGCGAAGCTGACTTGGATCCCCTTCGCGTTGGCGATCACGTGGTTGTTCGTGACGATGAAGCCCTCCTTCTTGAGGACGAAGCCGGAGCCGGAGCCGCTGGCCTCGCGTCGGACGATGCGCCCGAAGAAGTCCCGGCTCTCGACGATCTGGTCGGTCTGAATGAAGACGACAGCCGGGCTGGCGTGCTTGACCACCATCGACTCGGGGGTGACGCGCCGGGCGACGCGCTCCTCTGGAGTGAGCCGCTGGAGGACCTCCTCCAGCTCGGGGATGGGGTCTTGCAGGAGCCCCGTGAGGGCGGGGACGAGGAGGAGGTGGTGCATCATGGGTGGTCTCCGGGCGGTGTGCTGGGGACTCTACGCCCTGAGCGGGCAAAGGTTTGCAGAGACCGCTGCGTCTCTGGAGGGCCTGACCCCGGGAGAGGGGTGGTGGGCGATGCTGGACTCGAACCAGTGACCTCCACGTTGTCAACGTGGCGCTCTAACCAACTGAGCTAATCGCCCTGGGGCCGAGCGGAGGGGACCTGAGGGGCCTCCCTGACTCCGCTCATGAGGGTCGAGGATGATAGGGTCTGGATCCTTGGTGGCAAGGGTTTCTCGCGAGCCTCGCCTCATCGTATGCTCTGCGCCCTTAGCGCCCGTCCAGCGGCGCTCGGATGCAGCCAGGAGGCACAGGTGAAGGTCGCTGTCGTCAAAGAGATCAAAGCACAGGAGAACCGCGTCGCGCTCACGCCGGCGGGGGTCGACAGGCTCGTAGGGGCGGGGCACAGCGTGCTCGTCGAGGCAGGGGCCGGGGTCGGGAGCAGCCAGTCTGACTCGGCCTACTCTCGCGCTGGGGCCACCATTATCGATGACGTCGATGAGGTCTGGGCTCAGGCCGAGATGGTGATCAAGGTCAAGGAGCCTCTCGAGGAGGAGTGGCCCAGGATGCGTCCCGGTCAGATCCTGTTCACCTATCTGCACCTCGCGGCTGATGAGCGATTGACCCGCGCCCTTATGGACACCGGCTCTCACTGCTTCGCCTATGAGACCCTTGAGCTCGATGGGGCGCTCCCTCTGCTGACCCCGATGAGCGAGGTCGCTGGCCGCATGTCCATTCAAGACGGCGCTAAATGTCTCGAGCGTCACCACGGAGGCGTGGGGACTCTCTTGGGTGGCGTCCCTGGTGTCGCGCCAGCTCAAGTCCTCATCTTGGGTGGGGGCGTGGTCGGCACGCAGGCCGCGCGGATGGCCGCTGGAATGGGTGCGGACGTCACGATCCTCGATGTCAACCTCGACCGCCTTCGGTACCTGGACGAGATGCTCC
>JAKVCE010000454.1 GCA_022447405.1 Planctomycetota bacterium
ATCAAGACGGCCGTTCCTTCCAGCGCGCGTTAGTATGACGGACGCGGGTTTGACCGCGACTAGTTAGCGGGCTTTAACCTTACATAGAGGCCCTCGGGGTGCACCCGCGGCCCTCTCTCTTTACAGAGCGAGGTGAGCGTAGGAGCGAGCGCCCGAGGCGCTCTGTGGCGCTCTATGGAGATGAGCCTTAGCTTGGGGGAGAGGAGATCCCCATATGACTTCGATCGCACAGCTCTTGCTCCTGGTCGCGCCCCTCGTCCAAGAGAGCGACCCGCGCCCCTTCTGGAACTTTGAGACGACGACGGTTCACCCAGTGCGCGTCTCGGAAGATGGCGCTCGGCTCTACTGTGTGAACCCCCCGGAGGGCGCGCTCGAGGTCTACTCGCTCGCGAACCCTGACCAGCCAGCCCTGATGCGTTCGATCCCCGTGGGGCTCGAGCCCTGCTCGGTCACGGCGCGGACCTCGGATGAGCTCTGGGTCGTCGACAACCTCTCAGACTCCGTGAGCGTCGTCTCTCTCGCGGCTGGCAGGGTGATCGATGTCCTGGAGGTGGGGGATGAGCCCGCAGACGTCTGCTTCGCGGGGTCTCCGGAGCGCGCCTTCATCAGCGCCGCAGCGAGCGACGAGGTGTACGTTTTTGACGCCGAGCCCAGGCTCTCTGTTGGGGTAGTCCCTGTGTTTGGGAAGGACCCCCGCGCCATGGCCCCCGCGCATGACGGCGGCTCCGTCTGGGTCGCGATCCAGCGCTCGGGGAACGGGACCACCGTCATCGGTGAGCACGACGCGCCGTCGCCGCCCGCACCTTGGGATCCGAGCCTGCCTCCCGCTCCCCAGACAGGGCTGATCGTGGAGCACGACGACCCCGCCTGGTCGCACATCGTGACTTGGGATGTGGTCGACATCGACCTGGTGAGGATCGACGCTGGCACCCTCGCCATCTTGGATGAGGTCAAGGACGTCGGCACCATCCTCTACGACGTCGCCGTAGACCCCACGAACGGGCACGTCTTCGTCGCCAACACCTTCGCGCGAAACCACGTCCGCTTCCTCCAGAACCTCAAGGCGCACAGCATCCAGAGCCGCCTGACAGAGCTGAATCCTGCGAGCGGGGTGATCTACTCTTATGAGCTCAACCCTGGGATCGACTACACGGTGTTGCCGAACGATCCCGCGCGCGCCTCGGCCCTCGCCGAGCCGGTCGCCCTCGCCATCGACCCTGGCCTTGACCGCGTCTATGTCGCAGCGCAAGGGACCGACAGGATCGGCGTCTTGGATCGCGCCGGGGTCCGGCAAGGCTTCATCGAGCTCGGCCCCGCCGGGGCGACCTTCGAGACCGCCTCGACGAGGGGTCCTCGTGGCTTGGCGCTGCACCCCACGGCGGAGCGCCTCTACGTCTTCCAGCGCCTCGCGCATGCGCTTGCGGTCGTCGACACCCAGAGCCTGAGCGTCCTCTCAGAGGTGGAGCTTGAGCACGACCCCACGCCCCCAGAGATCAGCGCCGGTCGCCGCTTCCTCTACGACGCCAAGCGCTCGGGGAACGGCACCATGTCCTGCGCCGCCTGCCACATCGACGGAGACATCGATCTCTTGGCCTGGGACCTCGGCGACCCCGAGGGCGAGGTCACGCAGCCTGCGAGTGACCCGCCTCCGCCCTTCGACCTCGCGCCGCTCGAGGACTATCACCCCATGAAGGGGCCCATGATGACCCAGGCGCTGCGCGGCCTCGGCGGCGTCGCTCCTTATCACTGGCGGGGTGAGAAGGAAGACCTCGAGAGCTTCAACGAGGCCTTCGGAGGAGAGGGGATTCTGGGTGGCGAAGAGCTCTCCAGCCAGGAGCTCGCCTTGTTCGTCGAGTGGCTCGAGTCGGGCGCCTTCCCGCCGAACCCGAACCAGACCCTAGCGCGCGGGCTCTCAGACCTCCCCGCCCACGCCAACGCAGCGGACGGCGAAGAGGCCTTCATGGAAGATGTCTTAGACACGACCCCCTTCCTCGGCTTTGACTTAGACGTCTCCTGTGTGGCTTGCCACACCTTTGAGCCGGGGAACTTCTCGGGCTCCAACGGACAGGTGGTCGCGGGCGCGGTCTTGAACGAGTCTCAGCCCCAGAAGGTCGCTCACCTCAGGAACCTCTATC
>JAKVCE010000455.1 GCA_022447405.1 Planctomycetota bacterium
TGCGCCGCCGGACCGGGGACCGGACGCGGAGGGCGCGCGCGCCTCGCTCCCGCACCTCCCAGAGCCGGAGGGTGACGACGAGAGCGGCAGCGTGATCGTGACAGCGGTGGGGCGCAACCGCCCCGGCGTCCTCGCGGAGGTCACGCAGGTCCTGTCGGAGGCGGGCGCGAGCATCGCGGACATCTCCCAGCGCATGATCGAGGGCTACTTCCACATGGTCCTGGTGGTGAACCTCTCTCCGGGCAGCGACTTCGCCGCCGTCAAGGAGCGCCTCGACTGCCTGGGAGGCACGGACGACTACGCCGTCAACGTCATGCACGAGCGCGCCTTCCGCTTCATGCACCGGGTCTGATCCAAGGAGCCCAGAGCTATGTCCTTCACAGAGCGAGAGATCCTCGAGACGATCCGGATGGTCGCCCTCGAGACCCTCGACATCAGGACGACGACCCTCGGGATCAACCTGCTCGACTGCGCCGACCCGGACCTCGAGGCCACCTGTGAGAAGGTCTACGCCAAGGTCGTCCAGCAAGGGGCAGAGCTCGTCAGGGTGGCGGACTCTATCTCAGCTGACTACGGGGTCCCGATCGTCAACAAGCGCATCGCGGTGACGCCCATCTCCTGGTTGGTCGGACCCTCTGGCGCGGGTGACCTCGTGCCCGTCGCTCGCGCCCTCGACCTCGCGGCTGCGGAGGTCGGGGTCGACTTCATCGGGGGCTTCTCTGCCTATGTGCACAAGGGCTTTACGAGAGCTGACGACGCGGTGTTCTCCTCCATCCCAGGAGCGATGGCAGAGACCGAGCGGGTGTGCGCCTCGGTCTCCCTCGGCAGCACGCGCGCAGGGATCAACATGGACGCGGTCGCGCGATTCAGCGAGGTCATCCTCGAGACCGCCGATCGGACCGCTTCCAGTGGAGGGCTCGGCTGCGCCAAGCTCGTCGCCTTCTGCAACGCGGTAGAGGACAACCCCTTCGTCGCGGGCGCGCACATCGGACCCGGCGAGGCGGAGTCAGTCCTCAATGTCGGCGTCTCCGGACCTGGCGTCGTCCGCTCTGCGCTAGAGCGCCTCGGCTCAGAGGTAGACCTCGTCGCTGTGGCAGAGACGGTGAAGCGCACCGCCTTCAAGGTCACGCGCATGGGGGAGCTCGTGGGGCGCGAGGCGGCGCGCCGCCTCGGGACCACCTTCGGCATCGTGGACGTCTCCTTGGCGCCCACGCCTGAGATCGGAGACTCGGTCTCAGACATCCTCGAGGCGATCGGCGTGGACCGCACGGGCGCGCCGGGGACCATCGCTGTCCTCGCGCTCCTCACCGACGCCGTCAAGAAGGGCGGCGCCATGGCGAGCTCCGCCGTCGGCGGCCTCTCAGGCGCCTTCATCCCGGTCAGCGAAGACCAGGGGATGATCAACGCGGTGGCTGACGGCGCGCTCTCCCTCGCGACCCTCACAGGGATGACCAGCGTGTGCTCCGTGGGTCTGGACATGGTGGCCGTCCCCGGCGACACCCCGGCCCACGTCTTGACCGGGATCATCGCGGACGAGATGGCGATCGGGATGGTCAACCAGAAGACTACTGCGGCGCGCCTCATCCCGGTCCCGGGCAAGGGGCCGGGGGAGACGGTCGAGTGGGGCGGCTTGCTCGGCACGGCGATCGTGCAGGACCCAGGCTCCTTTGGCGCTGACGTCCTTCACAGGCGCGGTGGGCGCATCCCTGCCCCGCTGCAGGGCTACAAGAACTAGCGAGGCACGTCCCTTAGGGGCCTCTCACGGCTGAGGGAGAGGCTGTGCGGAGAAAGCGGAGAACAGGGCCAGCAGAGGCTCAAGGGAGCCAGCTCCTTTAGGCGAAAAGGACTTGTGAGCCCTATGAAGATCCAAGAGAGCAGCCGAACCCACACCTGGAGCGTGCTCGTCGTTGAGGATGACCAGCGCATAGCGAGTTTGCTGGGCGCGACCCTCGCCTCCTCCTTTGACGTACGGGTCCTCGCGTCCGCCGAGCAGGCCCTAGCAGCCTTCGAGGCAGGAGATGAGTTCGACCTCGTCCTGTCGGATCACAGCCTCCCGGGGATGAGCGGTCTCGACCTCCTCGGTGACGTCCGCGCGCGCAGGCCAGAGACGCGCCGCCTGATGTTGACCGG
>JAKVCE010000456.1 GCA_022447405.1 Planctomycetota bacterium
GCTCCGAGGGTGGAGATCGCGCTCCGCTCTGAGGGAGATGAGCTCGTCCTCGAGATCCGCGACAACGGACCGGGGGTCGAGGAGGGGCGGCTCGGGCGGCTGACGGACCTCTTCCACACCTCCAAGGATGTGGGGCGCGGCACAGGCCTCGGCCTCCCCCTCGCCATGCACGTGGCGGACGCCCACGGCGGCCGGCTGCTGCTCTCGAGCCCTCCAGGTGAGGGCTTCCACGCAGAGCTCTGCCTGCCCAGAGCGGAGGTGGGCTCGTGATGGACGGCCAGCCTCTCCTGTGGCTCCTCCTGGGGTCCCTGCTCGTCGTCTCTGGCTCCTTCAGCGCGTCGGAGACCGCGCTCTTTAGGCTGACCGGTGATCAGCGCGCGCTCTCCTCGCAGCGCGTGAAGGACCTCCTCGCTCACCCCCGTGAGCTCTTGGTCTCGATCCTCCTGGGGAACCTGGTCACCAACCTCTTCTACTTCTCCTTCGCCACGCGCCTCGACTTCGTCTCGGAAGACTCTGTCTGGTCGGGGCTCATCGTCCTGCTGATGCTCCTGGTCTTCGGGGAGATCTTGCCGAAGACGCTCGCGCTGCGCGCGCCGACTCGGGTGGTGCGCCTGACCGGCCTCCCGCTGGCCGCCTTCGTGCGCATGACGAGTCCGCTGCGGAGGAGCATCTTGGGCACCCTCGAGCTCGGACGGCGCGTGCTCGGGCAGTCGGAGCAGGAGGAGGTGTCTCTGACGCCTGAGATCTTGGATGAGGTCTTGAGCCGCGCTGGAGAGGTCGGCGAGCTCGACCGCATCGAGGCGGAGGTGCTCTCTGAGATCGTCGAGCTCGCGGGCACCCGCGTGCGCGAGATCATGACCCCGCGAGTGGACATGATCTCTCTCGACATCCAAGACGAGGACCACACGGAGCAGATCCGGGCCGCCATCGATGCGCGCCTCCCGCGTCTGCCGGTCGTGGATGGCGACGCTGATCATGTGATCGGCTGCGTGCGGGTGCGAGACCTCTTGAAGAGCCCCGAGCGGCCCGTGGATCAGTGGACCATGCCGATCAAGTTTGTCCCCGAGGTCGCGGGGGTCCTCGACCTCCTCGCCGAGTTCAAGCGTGACCGCGCGGCAGAGGCCGTCGTCGTGGACGAGTGGGGAGGGACGGCTGGAATCGTCACCGTCGAGGACATCTTCGAAGAGCTCGTCGGGGAGCTCCGCACGGAGGGGGAGGACCGCGAGCACCCCGTGGTGCCCTTGGGGGAGGGCAAGTACCGCGTCGCAGGCAACCTCGCGATCCGGGACTGGAACCTCCACTTCGGTCAGCGCGTCGTCCCCACCGAGTTCGAGACGGTGGGCGGCATGGTCACCGCGATCTTGGGGCGGATCCCGCGCGTGGGTGACAGCATCCGGGTCGGGCCGCTCGTCTGTGAGGTCTCTGACGCCCGCGGGCGCCGCGTCGTCGCGGTTGATCTGCACGTCGCGACTGGGGAGGAGTCCACATGATCTGGGTCATCCTCTTGGTCGCGCTCTTCGCCAGCGCCGTCTTCTCAGGGAGTGAGACCGGACTCTACCGGCTCTCCAGAGCGCGGCTCGAGGTGGAGGCGCGCGCCGGCCGACGCTCAGCGAAGCTCTTGCGCTACCTGGTGGGTCATGAGTCGGCTGTGCTGGTGACCATCCTCGTCGGCAACAACATCGCCCTCGAGATCCTGACCTGGCGCGCCAAGCACCTCGGCGGAGAGGCGGGCGATGGCTTCAGCAAGGAGTTCCTCGTGGCGCTCATCTTGACGCCGATCGTGTTCTTCCTGGGCGAGGCGCTCCCCAAGGACCTCTTCCGCCGCAGGCCTCACGCGACGATGGCCTGGACAGCAGACTTCCTCCTCATCGCTCGCTTCCTCCTGTGGCCTGCGGAGCGCGTGCTCTCGCTCATCAGCAAGGCCTCCGGGGTCCTCTTCGGCCTCAGGGGTGAGGAGCGAGAGAGCGTGGGCACGCGGGAGTCTGTCGAGCGCCTGCTGCAAGAGGGGGCGCTGCTCGGCGCGCTCGAGCCGCGGGCAGAGGAGCTAGCGCGCAACGCCTTGGAGCTCCGGCGCGTCCCCTTGGAGCGCGTCATGACCCCGTGGGAGAAGGTGGTG
>JAKVCE010000457.1 GCA_022447405.1 Planctomycetota bacterium
GCTGGGTTGGGCCGCTTGCAGAGGGCCGCCTGCACCTTCTCCATCCCGTGCTCGTGATCGATCGAGATACGCGTCGTGAGGACCCTGTCCTTCTGGGCACGCCGCAAGGAGAGCAGCTTGTGACCCTGGATCTGCCGCAGCGGCTGGTTCAACTTCAAGAGCGACTTGTGACGGCCTGCCTTGGACGCTTCGACCAAGGGCTTCACCTGCAAGACGCCGTGCTTGCGCATCAAGCTACGCAGCGTGCTCCTCAAGCGCGGGTTTCGTCCGAGGCGGTCCGAGAGAATCCTGATCGCTCCCTCAAGGGCCTCGGCCTCTGTGTGGATGCCCTTGTCAGGGTTCACGTAGTCGCGGCACAAGAGCGCTAGCTCTGGCGTCAGGTCTGGCTGTGCCAAGGACTCTTGGCTGGCGCTGGGTGCGGGATCGGCAGCAGGCTGCGGGGCCTCCGACGGCGCGCTCTCCTCAACCTCCTCGGGCTGGGAGTCGATCGCCTCCTCGGCTTCGGCCTGGTCCTGAGCCTCTTCGACCCCCTCGTCAACGGAGGCCTCCTCTTGAGCGGGCTCCTCAGCTTCAGCTCCATCAGCCTCAGCTGTCTCCATCTCTCCTGCCTCGGCCTGATCCTCCTCCGTGTCCTCGGCCGCCTCTTCCTCTGCTGAGGCGCCCTCCTCCGCGGCGCTCGGCTCTTCAGCTTCAACAGCGGCCGCCTCTGCCTCTGCGGCAGGCGCCTCCTCATCTTGCGCAGGCGCGTCCTCTTCGGGCTCAGCTGCGGCCGCCACCGCGGCGACCAGCGCGTCTGCCAAGCCGCCGAGGCCGCGATCCAAGGAGAGCTGCACCTCAGGCTCGGGGCGCCTGTGTGGGAGGAACAAGTCCTCGAGCTCGAAGCGGTCCATGCAGGCTTCGATCCTCGCGATGTCCGCAGGCTTCGCCGACTCCTCCTTCTCAAGCGCACGGAGGATCGTGTTGCGTCGACGGTCGAGCTCTTCGAGCGCGTGCCTCCGGACGTCGATCCTGCGGATCTGATTCTCGTTCAAGCCGCCGACCTCGGAGCGGCGGAAGCGGCCGATGAAGGGTGCGCTGAGGCCTGCATCGAGGAGGTCGATGGCGCCACGGACGTGGGCAGGGTCGGTCTTCAGCTCGCGAGCGATTCGGTCGAGTAGTGCTGTTGCGGTCACGGCGTCTCCCCCTCTCATGGACGGGGTCGCGGGGGCAAGGAGCGTCTAGGACGCGCCAGCTTCTTACAGGTTGAGATTCGGCCCAAGCTCCAGTGGTCGGAGATAGGGCTGGGATCCCGTCAATCGACGGGCGAGAAATTGTACCCCCCCGAGGTGTGCGGGGAGGAATTCTGGGCTTATCAACCCCTCACTGCAGGGGGTGCCTGGCTCTCAGACGGAGACGACCTGCGCGAGCGCCTTGCCAAAGCGCATGCCGACCGTCTCGTCGAGGCCTGTCACGATCTTCCCGCTAGAGACGACCTGACGGGTGCTGAGCTTCGCGCCGGCCTTCTTCAGCGCGTCATGGCAATCCGAAGAGCCCGTCACCTTGACACCTGACACGACGCCTGCGCTCGCGAGGACGCCCACCGCGTGGCCCCACGCGCCGATCATCTTCCCACCGGCGGCGGCCTCCTTCACCAGCCTGATCGCGTCAGCGTCCGACCAGAGCGACTTGGCGCCCTCTCCCCCGACGATGATCAGGCCAGAGTATCCCTCCATGGACTCATCTGACAGGACCCCCTCCACGAGGAACTCGTCTTGTAAGCGACCGCTCACCATCTCGTCGTACTCGGAAGAGACCGAGCGCGAGAATATGTGAACCACCGCGAGGCTTGAGCGAGCGCAGCGCATGACCTGCTCGTCGAAGTCGTCCGGGGGGAACACAATCAACACGGTGCTCAGGTAGTCGATGATCTCGACGCCATCGTCATCGAGGGGCTTGTCAGTGTCTTGGTCTGCCATCGGTTGAGGTCTTAGAGAGATCTAGTGCAGGGTCTTGGGAGCTCTCCTCAGGCTGGGAGCTCATAGATAGTCAGTCGATGCTCTTCCGCGAGCAAGCCTGCGCCGCTCGCGACGCGCCAGCAGACCTGCTCATCGAGGCCTGGCACGGTCCACTCGCCCA
>JAKVCE010000458.1 GCA_022447405.1 Planctomycetota bacterium
TGCGCCATCTTGAGGAGCGGGGTGAGGACCGGGGCGGTGTCGAGCTCCGCGAGGACGAGGGCGACCTGGGCGGCGAGGCTTTGCAGCGCGCGGTCGGGCTTCCTGCCAGGGTCTAGCGAGGAGATGAGGAGCGGCGAGGCCTCAGAGCCGAGGGCGACGAGCTTCTCGCGGACGGCGGCCATCGAGCTCTGGCGGTCCGACTTGGCGTGGTCTGCCAGTTGGGCCATCAGGTACTCGACCTCAGCTCGCAGGGCCTCGACAGCGGCCTCGCTGCGCTCGCGGTACTCCCGCGTCAGGTCCTCGATCGAGGGGGTGCCGTCATCCTGCGCGTGCAGCGCGTCTCCGGGGAGGAGGAGCGCCGCTGCCAGGATCATGCCTCTCTGCAAACCAGACATAGCTTCAATATATAGAGGCCACGCTGCTTCAAGACACTGGAAATGCTCTCATCAGCCGCAAGGTGGCGCGATGGCTAGCTCAGCCCGCTCTGCGGCCCCAAGGGCCCAAGATGACGCCGTCACGGCTCCTCTCGACCGCGCCGGGGCGGGGGCCGCGGACGGTCTCGGCGGCCTTACTCCGCAGACCGTAGACGGTCGCGAGCCTGGCGCGGTTTCTATAGACCCATGAGCGCATCTCATGGCTTCTGTCGGCAGCGCTGCGCGAGGATCCGAATAGGAAGTAGTAAAAATGGCGGGGGCTCCGCATATCCTGTGGGGTGAGGCGGCCAGGCGCGGACCCCGCCGAAGACAGCCATGTCCGAAGAGCTCAAGCACGCACACCCCAGCCCCAAAGGGGCAGAGGAATACGACGTGCTCGTTGTAGGCGGTGGACACGCTGGGGTCGAGGCCGCCTTGGCTGCCGCGCGCTTGGGCGCGAAAACTGGACTCGTCACCCAGCGCTTGGACCGCGTGGGTGAGATGAGCTGCAACCCGGCGATCGGTGGCTTGGGCAAGGGGCAGCTCGTGAGGGAGCTCGACGCCCTCGGCGGCGTCATGGGCGAGGCGGCGGACGCGACCGGTATTCAGTTTCGGATGCTCAACACTGCCAAGGGCGCGGCCGTTCGCGCCCTGAGGTGCCAGTCAGACAGGCACCAGTACCGCGAGTGGGTCACGGCTCGTGTGGAGGGAGCGGACGGGCTCGAGCTCATCGAGGGCGAGGTCACGGGGCTCCTGCTCGATGAGCGCGACGGCGTCGTATCTCTCAAGGGCTGCAAGGTCGACGGTGAGCGAGCGCTCAAGGCGGCGGCCACCGTCCTCACGACGGGCACGTTCTTGCGAGCTGTGATGCACACCGGCGAGGAGGTCTCCAAGGGGGGGCGCGTCGGAGAGGACGCCTCGGATGAGCTGGGCAGGGACGTGGACCGGCTGGGGCTCAAGCTCGGGCGCCTCAAGACGGGCACGCCGCCGCGCCTGGACGCGGCGAGCATCGGTTGGGATGAGCTAGAGGTGCAGCATGGCGACGAGACGCCTCGCACCTTCAGTTGGCGGACTGACCGCGCTCGCTTTCCTGCGCTCCAGCAGATCCCTTGTCACCTCACCTGGACGAACGAGGAGACTCACCAGCTGATCCGCGACAACGTGCACCTCGCGCCCATGTTCACCGGGAGGATCCAGGGAGTGGGTCCGCGCTACTGCCCCTCTGTGGAGGACAAGGTCATGCGCTTCGCCGACCGCGAGCGTCACCAGGTCTTCCTGGAGCCTGAGGGCCTCGACACCGACGTCGTCTACGTGAACGGGGTCTCGACCTCGCTGCCCGCTGAGGTCCAGGAGCAGTTCATGAAGACCATCCCCGGCCTGGAGGGCGCTAAGTTCCTCCGCTACGGCTACGCGGTCGAGTACGACTTCGTTGAGCCCTCACAGCTGGACCGCACGCTCGCGGTGCGCGCTGTCCCCGGCCTCTGGCTCGCCGGTCAGATCAACGGGACCTCGGGGTACGAAGAGGCCGGCTGCCAGGGGCTCCTCGCCGGGGCCAACGCGGCCCTGTGGGTGACTGGTCGAGCGCCCTTCGTGCTGGGCCGTGACGAGGCTTATGCGGGCGTCCTCGTGGACGACCTCGTCGTGTCGAACCCGACCGAGCCTTATCGCATGTTCACGAGCCGGGCGGAGTACCGGCTCCTCT
>JAKVCE010000459.1 GCA_022447405.1 Planctomycetota bacterium
CGTCTCGGTGCGCACGAGCATGTCGGGCTCCTTCCAGGCCTCTGCGCCGCAGTCGATGACGAGGCGCATAGTTCCGAAGCCCTCCTTCATCATCTCCTCCTTGAGGTAGACGGCGGTCCGGATGTCCTGCGTGGCGTAGGCCTGGATGAACACGCCCGTACGCCCGGCGAGGGCGTCGCGAAGCACCTTGGTGCCTGCGTCCATCTCACCCTCGGCCTGGGCCGCGTCGTAGAAGGCCTTGCGCCACTCCCACTCGACGCCCATCCGGGTGGTGGGGCGCCGCGCGTAGAAGTTCGCGGGCCTGCTACCCGAGGGGCGGTTGCCGGAGCTCGGGAGCGATCCCATGGCTCCGCGCAGGAAGGCGTCGCTGCGGACGAGGCGCGCGTCGAGGGTGGCGTCGCCGCCCGTCTTCAAGGCCACGCCCATGCCGCCGATCACGTTTCTGTCGGCGGGGAAGGCCGCGACCGTGGTGATGCCTTGGCGCAGAGCGCGCTCCCAGCCGCGGGCGTGCATGTCCAACGTCGGAGCGATCCGCGCGTGCGGCGTGACCTCGCTCGACTGCTCGACCGTGTTCGGGTTGCTCGAGTAGCGGAAGCTCATGTCGACCAAGCCCGCCGTGACACAGGCGGCCTTGAGGTCTGCGCTCCCAGCGCTTCCGCCTCCTTTGACGGAGACGATCTTGCCGTCCTCGATGGTGATGACGGCGTCCTCGACGACCTCGCCAGGCGCGGTGAACGCGCGCTCTGCGAAGACGACGACCTTGTCAGCTCCAGCGGCAGGCGCCGCCGCAGCGGGGAGCGAGAGAGTGAGCAGCGTGAATGCAGTGATCATTTGTCTTCACCTCCGTGGACGCGATGGCCGTCCACCCAGACTTCTTCGAGGCTTGAGGAGAGCTCCAGGGGGGAGCCGCTCCAAAGGACGAAGTCGGCGTCGCGGCCGACGGAGAGGGCGCCGGCGTGATCGCCTGCGCCCGAGAGCTCTGCAGCGGTGCTCGTCATCGCCATCAGGGCGACGCTCGGGTCGAGCCCCGCGCGGACACACATGGCGGCGCCGACCCGCATGCTCTCCGGGGAGCTCGCAGGAGTGACGAGGCTGAAGCCGATCTTCACGCCGCCCTCAGCGAGGGCGTTGATGGAGCGCATCGCGCGATCGTCCGCGGCGACGCCCACCGGATCACAGAGGACGCCGAGGCCGGAGGCTGAAACCTCGTCGACGAGCTCCTCTGCCCAGAACGAGCCGAAGAGCGCGCCCTTGAGCCCGTGGTCCTTGGCGAGCGCGGAGGCGCGGCGGACGCTCTGCCTGTCGCGCACCCGGATCATCACGGGGAGCTTGCCGGCGGCGGCCTGACCGAAGGAGCCCTCCCCCTCCTTCAGCGCGCCGTCCAGGAGCTCGTGGAGGCTCGCGAGGCTGGTGGGGTGCTCGTCGCTCTTCACCGCACCGAAGGACATGTCGAGGCAGAGCTGAAGCTCCGGGTCCAGGACCACAGGGCCGCTCGTCTTGACGAGCGCGCTCGCGCCGGTGCAGGGGCGGCCGGTGTCGGGGTTGATCGTGATCGTCGTCACGCCCGCGTGCAGGTTGCGACTGAGCGCCTTGGCGTGCGGCCTCAGCGAGTGGGCGATGCGCGCCTCAGGCATCAGGGGGCGCGTGTCGTCGCGGCGCTCGCTGCCGATAGCGTCCATCGTGAACGCGCCGAAGAGGCCCGGCGTGATCCAGCCCTCGTGGGTGATCTCGACGGCACCTTCGGGCGTCTTGACCGACGCGCCGATCGCCGTGACCTTGCCGTCCGTGACGACGAGCGCGCCGTTCTCTATGGGCTCGCCGTTACCCGTAAAGACGTGATCGGCGCGGACGACGACGACGTCCGGGCTGGCGACAGGGGCGGCGAGGAGGAGTGCTAGGTGCAACATCTGAATCATTCCTTGGGTTCCACGACGACACGTCCACCGACGAGGACGGCCTGAACTGAGGTCGTTGTGCTGAGGGGCTGTCCGTCGAGGATGAGCAGGTCGGCCTGCTTTCCGAACTCGACGGTGCCGTGGCCAGAGAGGCCAAAGGCTTTCGCGGGTCCGCTCGTGATCGCGGCCAGGGCGTGCTCTGCATCCAGCCCGCCGC
>JAKVCE010000046.1 GCA_022447405.1 Planctomycetota bacterium
GCCTGCGGGGATGGACTTTGGCAAGGACAGCCTGCCGAAGATGTTAGGCACCCACACGCTGGGCGCTTACGTCTTTCAAGACTATTGGGAAGACATCGGAACGATGAGCTCGTTCTTCGAGGCGAAGAAGCCTGAGGCGGGGCCACGCACCTCGACCCCCCAGCCGTTGTTGGCGCAGATGTAGTTCCCATCGTTAGGGCTCAGGCCACCGATGATGTTCTGGGAGCCCTCCACGAGCACTCCCCCGAGCATGTTCGGGACCGCGTTCACGCGCGCGCCGTCGAGCCCGATGGTGTTCGCCCGGAGCTCGTTCTGGTCACAGCCCAGGGAGGTGATGGCGACGCCGTAGCCGACGTTGCCGCTCACGAGGTTCCCTGTGAGGTAGTTCTTACTAGCGACCGAGGCGATGAGGACCCCGTGGCGCCCGTTGGACATCGCGGCGGAGCCCGCCTGGTCGGTGCCGATCTTGTTGTTCTCAATGGAGTTGTCATGCGGGTCATTCCCCAAGAGGGCGACGCCGTTGTGACCGTTGCTGGAGATGTGGTTCTCCTTCAAAGCGTTCTCCCACGTCCCATCCATAAGGAGGACACCGTCGTGACCGTTGCCGACCGCAGCGCCTGTGATGTCGGGGCCGATCTTGTTCCTCGCGATGGCGTTCTGGAAGCTGGAGCTTGAGCTGATCCTCACTCCGTGAAGCTGGTTACCAGAGATCACGTTGTCCGTGTCAAAGCTGTTCAAGGAGCCCGCGGCGATGTCCACGCCGATCGTGTTGCCGATCGCGCCTGTGCCCGCGACGTCCATGCCGATGTGGCACTTGTTGAACATGTTCAAGGACGCCCCGCCCGTGATCGCCACTCCGACTGTGCCGTTCCCCGAGAGGACGCAAGAGAGGAAGCGGTTGTCGGAGACCGACGAGCCTGAGAGCACGACGCCTGAGAGAGAGTTTCCTGCAGCGGCGGTTCCAGAGAGGTCCGTCCCGATGAGGCAGTGCAGGAACTCATTCCCCTCGACCGTCCCGGTCATGCCAGGGATGGTCTCCAGGAGGACGCCGTTCAACCCGTTCGAGTGTGAGAAGACCGCGCCAGGGAAGGTGCCGTCTCCGAAGCGATTGAAGGACGCGCCTGCGCGGAGGTAGATGCCCTCAAACATGTTGTGTCGCACTTCGACGTTGCTGAGCTCATTCTGGATCGTTCCTGCGTCGCTGAGGACGATCCCGTAGCCGCCGTTGTGGATCTCAACACGATCACACGGGCTCGAACCGCCGACCTTGTTCGCGAAAGAGCCGCCGTAAAACACGAGCGCAGGGTCAAAGCCCTCCATCCGGAGACCGCGGACAGCGCAGCCCGTGCGGCCGGGGAACTCCAGCCCCGGGAAGAGGCCTGCCGCGTTGATCGTCACGTCGGGATAGCAGGCCTCGATCGTGATGTTGTCCACTCCGACCACGATCGGAGAGGTGAGGTTGATCGTCATCGGCGCAGCGAAGGTGATCACATCACCCGGGGCGGCCATCGCGATCATGTTACGCAAGCTGCCAGGCGCAGAGTCTGCGGGGGTGGTCACTGTTAGGACCGATCGGTTGTTCGCGTTGGCTGCCATGGCCAAGAGTGAGAAGGCCCCGAGCAGGGGGACAAATCGGAGGAGGTTCATGTCTATACCTGTTGGTGAGAGCGTTGCTTTTCGTGGACTCGGAGGCGCGCTCAAGACGAAGCGCCTCCTTCACACTCGAGTTGCGCGATTCCGGTCTCTCCACGACAAGTTTTGGAGATTTATGTCCGCGATCGCCCTCTCAGGCCTCTGGTGGTCTCTGCAGCTGGGAGCGAGCCCAGTCCTCCCTCCCTTCGCCGACCTAGGAGAGCCCTCGACTCCTGCTCCGCTGGCCCCTGCGGACGCAATCAACGGGAGCGTCCAGCGGACGCGAGGGCCGCTCTCCCCTTGAGAGCTGCCCTCCTTGGAGGTCCACAAGAGCGGACCCTAGAGATGGTCGGGGCGAGAGGATTCGAACCTCCGACCTCTGCAACCCCATTGCAGCGCGCTAGCCAGGCTGCGCCACGCCCCGACCGAAGGGGCCATGTTCTATCCGGGCTGCGCCACGACGTCAATCGGCCCTATCCCAACAAGCTCGCTTAGGGGACAATCTATACGTGGTGAAGCCCGGTAGAGAGCGCTTGAGCGGGGGTCCGCGAGTGCGGCGGCGGCACCGGACCTGGATCCGGTCCATGATCTTCGCGGCCGCGGGCTGGGGGGTTTTTTGGGGCTCTGCGATCTGGGCCCGACAGAGCGAGGGCTGGACGCCCTCCCCCGAGCTGGCCTACTGGATCTCAACCCCCCTCGCCCTCGCCGGCTTCCTCATGGCCATCTTCACCATCCGCAGCCAGCGGAGCTGGCTCCTCTTCGTCAGTGTCCCGCTCTTCGCAAACGGATTCCTCGTGATCCTGCCCTGGCTCCTCCCAGGGGCTGGCGGCCTCCACGGCGAGTCCTTCTGACTCAGAGCAGGGGCGCCTTGAGGATCATCCAGACGCCGGTGATCGCGGTCACGACCGTCAGGCCGAGGACGGAGTAAGCGATCCGGCTGTGCGTCTTGCGCCGAGCAGCCTTCTTAAGCGTCGCGGCCCCGGAGACGATCACGACCAGGTAGGCGACAGAGGTGACCTGAGCCAAGAGCAGGTGGAAGGGGTAGATCCATCCCGCGGCCTCCAGGTCATAGAGCTTGCCCAGCTCTTCGGCGAAGTGGATCGTCGCAGCGAGGAAGATCACCGCGCCAGAGACCCAGGTGAGGTGCGCGCGCCGCTTCGCAGCGCGACCCGTAACAACCGCTCCGCCGAGGCAGACCAGCGTCGCCGCGAGAGCGGCGATGAACCCCGTCGCCTCCGTCATCCGGCGCTCCCCAAGAGGTCACCCATCTCGCTCACCGGCGCACGACTCATCAAGTCCTGCACGGCATCCCTAGCGTTCTTCCCCTCAAAGAGGATCTCGTGCACCTCTCTAGCGATGGGGAGCTCTTCGTCACCCAGCTCAGCCTCAGGTCCGAAGAGAGCCTTCGTCGTCCAGACCCCCTCCGCCACCATCTCCATGCGCTGAAGGATCTCTTCGAGGGTCTCACCGCGCCCGATGGCCTCCCCCACGCTCCGGTTGCGTGAGTGCTCCGAGCAGCAGGTGGTCACGAGGTCACCGAAACCCGCGAGCCCGAAGAAGGTCTCTGGCTGCCCGCCGCGGCTGCGGCCGAAGCGCGCCATCTCGACCATGCCGCGGCTGATGAGGGCGGCCTTGGCGTTGTCGCCGAGCCCCAAGCCATCGCAGATCCCAGCCGCGAGCGCGATCACGTTCTTGAGCGCACCCGCGAGCTCTGCGCCGACCGGGTCGCTCGAGGTGTAGACCCTCAAGGAGTCGCCGCTGAAGGTCGCCTGCACCCGCGCGGCGAGCTCCAAGTCTTCGCTCGCGGCGATCACAGAGGCTGGCATGCCTCGGGCGACCTCCTCCGCGTGACTAGGCCCAGTGAGGACGCAGTAGCCGCGCTCGCCGAGGACGCTCTTCAGGATCTCCAAGGGATGCTGGAAGGTCTCGATCTCCACACCCTTTGTCGCCGTGACGATGGGCAGCGTCCCAGACAGGGCGTCCTCGAAGCGCTCGGCGACCGAGCGGAGGTGTTGCGTGGGCACGACGCTGACAGCGAGCTCGACTCCGTCCGAGGCAGAGGAGGGGTCCGCGCTGAAGCGCATGCTCTCCGGCAGGCTCACGCCAGGCAGGAAGCGCTTGTTCTCTCTGTGCTGCTCGAGCTCTTCCGCCTGCTCTGGGAAGGCGCTCCACAGACAGACCTCTACACCATGCCGAGCGAGGACGAGGGCGAGGGTCGTCCCCCAGCCTCCGTCACCGATCACCAGGACCTTCTTGAATGCGTCGCTCATCTCAATCATCTCCCGCAGCACGTCGGCCACGCAGCCCCAGTCTCGTCCTTGCCTCTTCTCCCTGCAACAGCCGCTCGATGTTGGGTCGGTGTCGGACCCAGATCAAGGCGCACATGAGCAGCGCTGAGCCGGTGAACCAAGCCCCTCCCTCAGCCTCGCTCCATCGCAGCCAGGCGGTCACGGGGAAGGAGGCGCTCATGGCCAGGGAGCCCACGCTGACGTGGCTCGTGAGGAGGACCGCGAGGATCCAGACCGGGCCGCCCCAGAGCGCGACCGCGGGGTCTACCGCGCAGAGGGCGCCCAGCGCGGTCGCGACCGCCTTCCCGCCTCGGAAGCCGATCCAGAGCGGCCAGACGTGCCCAGCTGCTGCGGCGACGCCAGCGGCAGAGGCCACGGCGAGCGCGCTCTCCGAGTCAGCCTGCAGCAGGTACCAAGGGAGGAAGAAGCCCTTCCCGAAGTCCAAACCGAAGGCGAGGAGCCCGAGAGGCTTCCCGAGGGCGCGCATCGCGTTCGTCGCGCCGATATTCCCGCTCCCGACGCTGCGGAGGTCGACGCCGCGCACCTTCGCCAGGAGGATCCCAAAGGGCACAGAGCCCAAGAGGTAGGCCACGAGGACCCAAGCCGAGTCAGAGAGGTTCCACATCTCGCCCATGAGGGTATCCTCCGCGAGCCCTTGAGGCTCTCTCTGAAGAGAGATCACCAAATTTGAAAGCGATCGGCGCAGACACCGGCGGGACCTTCACAGACCTCGTCCTCCTTGACGGAGATGAGGTGCGCACCGTGAAGGTCCACTCCACGCCCCAGGACCCCTCAGAGGCCGTTCAACGCGGCCTCAAGGACCTCGATGGCGGCGCTGGCCTAGAGCTCATCCACGGCTCCACGGTCGGCTTGAACGCGATGCTCACGGGCGAGGTGGCCCCGACGGCCTTGGTCACCAACGAGGGCTTCCGCGACCTGATCGAGATCGGGAGGCAGGAGCGCCCAGAGCTCTACGCGCTCCACCCCCTGAAGCCCGCGCCTCTCGCAGAGCGCAAGCGCCGCTTCGAGGTCAAACAGCGCGCCTTCCCCAGCGAGGACGGCGGCCTTGAGATCCAGGCGCAGCCCACCAAGGCAGAGCTCGACCGCCTCGCCGAGCGCGTGCGGAGGTCGGGAGCCAAGTCTGTCGCGGTCTGCCTGCTCCACTCCTACGCAGACCCCGCTATAGAGGAAGAGGTCGCGGCGCACCTTGAGTCGGCCGGGCTCAGCGTCACATGCTCCGCGCGACTCCTAGCCGAATACCGCGAGTTCGAGCGCTTCTCCACCGCGGTCGCCAACGCGAGCCTCGTCCCCATCGTTCGCGCCTATCTCGAGCGGCTCACAGAGCGCGTCGGCGAGCGAGAGCTCTCCATCCTCCAGTCAAGCGGGGGGAGCTTCCCAGCCGCACAGGCAGCACAAGAGCCGGTCCGGGTGCTCTTCAGCGGACCCGCCGGCGGCGTGGTGGGAGCCGCGCGGGCAGCGGCGCAGGCCGGGCATGGGGACGTCGTCACCCTCGACATGGGCGGAACGAGCACTGACGTCGCCTTCCACTCCAGCGGAGCTGGGCTCGAAGAGGCCGTGAACGACGTGCAGGTCGCGGGTCACCCCGTCGGGGTCCCCGCCCTCGACATTCACACGATCGGATGTGGCGGCGGCTCCATCGTCAGCGTCGACGCGAGCGGTGTGTTGCGCGTCGGACCCCGGAGCGCCGGCGCGAGCCCAGGCCCCGTCTGCTACGGAACAGGGACCGAGCTCACGGTCACGGACGCCCACGTGATGCTCGGGCACCTCTCCACCACCGCCTTCCTCGGCGGCGCGCTAGAGCTAGACGTCGACGCTGTGAAGCAGGGCTTCCGTGATCTCGGAGAGGAGCTCGGGGTCACACCCCGCGCTGCGGCCGAGGGGGTCTTGTCCGTCGCGCGCGCTGCGATGCGACGCGCGGTCGGCGTCATGACGATGCAGCGTGGTCGCGACCCTCAGCGGCTACCGCTCGTCGCCTTCGGCGGCGCCGGCGGCCTGCACGCGGCGGCGCTCGCAGAGAGCTTGAACCAACCCGGCGCCCTGATCCCTCAGCACCCGGGCGCATTGAGCGCGTGGGGCATGGCGCAGGCAGACGCGGTCCAGGACCGCTCTCAGACCGTCCTGGGGGACTTGGCGGCGGGGCCGCGGGCGGCGCGTGCGTCCGTCCTGAAGGAGCTCGCTCGAGAAGCCACGGAGCTCTTGATAGCCGCCGGGCACGCGCGATCCTCGATCCGGACTGAGCTCCGCTTGGACCTCCGCTACCAAGGGCAGTCCTATGACCTCGCGCTCAAGGAGAGTGGCAGAGACGACGCCGCAGCGCGCTTCCACAGAGCGCACGAGGAGCGCTACGGCTGGACCCTTGAGGACGCGCAGATAGAGCTAGTCCACCTCCGCGCGCGGGCCCTTGTGCGTCGCCCCATGCCACGCGCAGGTGAGGTAGAGCCCAAGCGCCTCCCCAAGGACGCGGTGCTCGGGACGCGACGAGTGGGCTTCAACGGCCTGGTCCCAGCTCGCCGTGTGCAGCGTGAAGCGCTCGCAGAGGGTGTCCGATTTCAGGGACCCGCGATCATCGAAGAATATTCTGGAACGACCCTTCTACCTCCGGGGTGGAAGGCCCAAGTAACGAGAGGTCGCCATCTTTGGCTGACAAAGAGATGAGGGCTTCGCCTCTCCCCTGCCGATAAACATTGAGTTACAATCTCCTGACGTCGGCAAGCCGAGGCAGGCTGCCGCAACCCGTAACAGAATGGAGTACCGTTTCAATGACCTACGTCATAGCTGAGCCCTGCGTCAACACGAAGGACACCGCCTGCGTCGAAGTCTGCCCCGTTGACTGCATCCACCCGACCAAAGAGGCCGAAGACTTCGAGAAAGAGACGATGCTCTACATCGACCCCGATGAGTGCATTGACTGCGGAGCCTGTGCGCCCGAGTGCCCCGTCGACGCTATCTTTGACGAGAACGAGCTCCCCGAGCAGTGGGCTGAGTACACGGCAAAGAACGCCGAGTGGTTCGCGAACCGCGCCTAAGCCAGCACATCCATCGGAAGAGGACAGCGGCCCGCTCCTAGCGGGCCGTCTTCGTATCTGGGGCGCGCCCTCAGCGGAGGCGGAAGGTGAAGGGCTTGGACACCGTGATCGTCCCCTCGCCTGGCTCGAAGCGATACCCCCGCGCGGCTTGGATCGCAGCCCGATCCAAGGACCCGTGCCCGCTGCTCTGGATGAGCTCGACATCTAGGACATCGCCGTCGGGGCCGACGGTCATCCTGAGGAGCACCGTACCTTCGAGGCGTCGCAGCGCAGCCCTCTCCGGGTAGACCGCAGCGGGGCTCTCCAAGAGCTCGCGGAGCTCTTCTAGCTCCTCCCCTACGGGCTCCTCCTCGACCGCCTCTTCGGGCGCTAAGGTCTCGAAGGCCTCTAGCTCGAGCTCTTCAAAGGGGTCCTCGTCTAAGAGCGGGTCTCGCTCTGCAGGTTGATTGGGCTCCGGTTCTTCGAAGACCGTGGCATCTTCGACGAGGTCGACCTCCTCTGCGACCTCTGGGACTTCGGTCATGAGCTCAGGCTCACGGACGACCATGAGCACTTCGCTGCGACGGGCCGAAGCCACCTGGATCTCCCTCGGGGCGCTCGGAGCGCCCGCAGGAGCTCTCCACTCAAGCTCGCTGATGAGCGCCACGCCAGCCACAAAGAGCAAGTGCACGCCGGCCGAGAGAGAGATCGCCTTCGGGAGGCTTGAGGAGCCCTCTGCCGACTGCCTTCGTAGGGGGAGTGCCCTTGAATATCTCTTGGGGTCTTTCACGGGGTGCTCGGGAGCTGCGCTCCCTTAGATTCTCCCCTCTTAGACCTCAGAAGGGGGCGACGGGTCTAAAAATGCCCTCTCAATCCAAAGACAAGCCCGAATCCGGGCGCGTCAAAGCCAGAGGCGTGGACGCGGTAGCGCTCATCCAAGAGGTTGTGGAGGCCTACGTTCCAGTCGAAGGCCTCGTTCAGGCGCCCTCCCACGTCGAGGTTGAGGGTCGCCCAGTTGTCCGTCCCATCCGGGTCGATCCTGGGGTCGCTCACGTCCTCTGGGTGGAGGCGGTCTTGCTCCTGGGCGAAGACGAGGGAGAGCTCGCTCCACCCGACCTTCTCGGCTGGGTCAGGAGAGTCGTAGCGCAGGGAGGCGCGACCGAAGATCGGCGGGATACGCCTGGCGTGGACGCCGTCCAAGCTCGCCTCGTTCTCGTCGTATTGGCGACCGCGCACATAGGCCGCCTGCACACCCAGGGAGAAGGGACCCTCACCTAGGTAGCGGCGCGCCGAGTACTCCAAACCCGTGAGCAAGAGCTCCCCAGAATTGATGCGCAGGTACTCTTCATCACCCGTCGTCCCCGGGTCTCCTGCGTCCGTGAGGATGCGTCCGATGTAGCCGTCGATCTCTGTCGCGAAGGCTGCGAGGGAGGCGTCGTAGCGCTCTCTGGACCACTCGAGCACGAGCTCTGCGGTGACGCTCTCCTCAGGCTGGAGGTCAGGGTTGTGGACCTCTGTTCCGCCGGCCCAGTCGCCATCCTGCGCGAGGGCGTCCAGGTTGGGCGCGCGGAAGCCTTGGGAGAGGACGGCGACGACCCGCGTCCCCTCGCCCAGCTCACGCGCTGCCTCGGCGCTCGCGACGAAAGAGTCGAAGTCTCCCTCGACGTGCGCGCCACCGCCGAACTCGTCGAAGGCGAAGTCATAGCGGGAGTAGCGCGCCCCGAGGGTGACGTCCCAGGCGCCCAGATCTTGGAGCTCGTCCTGTAGAAACACTCCCGAGGAGGAGTACTCCGCGCCCGGCGCGAAGGTCCCGTCGCGGAGCGTGCTCACTCCTGTCATCGTGTCTGTGTCGACGCGGAAGGAGTCGACGCGGTCAGCGAAGTGGTCAAAGCCGAGGGTGAGCTCATGCCTCCCGCCAGCCGTGAGCTTCCAGTCTCCGCCGACCCCCAGTGAACGCACGTCGTCCTGTTCGAAGGTGGCCGTGTCGCTGCCAGTCTTCTGCTTGTCCCGCTCCTCGACGTAGGTGTGGAGGGAGAGGCGCAGCTGGAACACCTCCGCGAAGCCCCCCGCGCTCTCGTCGGTGTAGGTCATGAGGTAACCGCTGCGGTCCTGCAGGCTGTAGCGGTAGTCTTCGTTCTTGGGCTGCACTTGTCCGAAGCCGGCATAGAGCTTGTCGGTCCTCGGGACGTCGAAGTCCCGGTGTCGGCGTGCCACGAAGCGCAAATTGACGTCTCTCTCCAGAGCTGTCTCGAGGCTGGCGAAGCGGCCCTCTGACTCATAGCCCGTGAAGGGCTGCTCCTCCCCACCGCCAATAGTGAGGTCGCCCCAGTCCGACTGAGTCCCTCCCAGGACCCAACCGAAGCCCGCGGCGCTCCCAGAGTAGGTCGCGTCAGCGCGCAGGCCGGAGCTCGCGCTCACCGCTGTCAGACCGAGCTCTGCGCCGATGGAGTCCTCGGAGCCGGCAGGCTGGCGTCGAGTCCAGATCGAGATCACCCCACCGATCGCGTCGGAGCCATAGATGACCGAGTTCGCGCCGCGGATCAGATCCACGCGCTCCACGAACGCGGGATCGATCATGTTCAGGCTCTGATTCGGCCCGTATCGAGTCGTAGAGTCGTTCAGGCGCACGCCGTCCACGACCACGAGGATCTGGTTCCCCAAGAGACCTCGGATGACGGGGGCTCCGCCGCCCAGGCTCGTCTCCTGCACCCAGACCCCGGCGGCCTTCGCGATCGCGCGCGGGAGCGAGCGCTCACCGGTCGCGCGCAGCTCCTCGCCGCTAACCCGCTGCACCTTGGCGACAGAGGAGGTCACTGCGGAACTTGCGCGGGGCGCTGTGACGACGCTCTCGGGGAGGACGATGTCTTGGGCGAGAGAGAGGAGCAGGACGCTCAGCATGGGTGGGGTCTCCTTCGAGGGGTCTCTATCACGCCGCGGAACGTGTCTTTGCTCCTCGAGTTCAGGGATGTCCCTCAAAAAAAATCGCGCCCGAGGCCCCAGCGGAGGACCCAAGGACGCGTGAAGTGGAGCGGCTGAAGGGATTTGAACCCTCGACATCAACCTTGGCAAGGTTGCGCTCTACCACTGAGCTACAGCCGCATTCACAAAGAGAGGCGTAGGACGCCCCTCTCGTGGGTGGAAAAGAGTACCTCCGAGCCCCGAGAAGGCAAGCGGCAGCCTCGAAGAGCCTTCAAGATGCCCCCTGGGCGGCGATGAGAGACCCTATCCATGCGCTGGAGGACCTCGCTGCATCGAAGAGGCTGGCCCCACGAGCGAGGGCCGCGGCGACGCCCGTCGCGTGCCTGCAGCCCGTCCCGCGCAGAGCACCAGCGTGCCTCTCCAGGCGCAGCCACCTGGGTGCGCTGCCGGGCTCACAGACGAGCTCCAAGAGCGCTCCCTCCGCGTGGCCGCCCTTCATCAAGACCCCGCCCGCGCCGCGCTCGATGAGCTCCTCTGCGGCCTCGACGCGGGCATCAAGGCTCTCCTTCAGGAGGCCCTCGGGTCGCCCTGTGAGCTCGGCTGCTTCGACGAGGTTTGGAGTGAGGACGCAGCCCCGCGGGACGAGCCCTTCGAGCAGCGCCTTGACTCCCTGCTCGTCCAAGAAGCGCCCGCCC
>JAKVCE010000460.1 GCA_022447405.1 Planctomycetota bacterium
CGATTGCTTCGGGCTTCTCGCTCGCGTCTGCGTTGGCCGGAGGCGAGACCCTGAGTGACAGGCAGGCTCCGAGCGTAGGGGTCAGCTCGTACCTCTGGTCGTCTTTGATGTCCTCTATGAACATCTCCTCCAAGTAGAGGTAGCGGCCCTCGACGCGCAGCTCTACGCGATCCGCTGCGGTGGTGACCGCGAAGGAGAACTCTCCGCTCGGGTCGACCTCGACCCGTTCGTAGGGTCGTCCCTCAAAGGGCTCGGTCTCGATCTTCTCTCGAAAAGCGAGCGCGCGCTCCTCCATAGCCTCCGGGTCGGTCTCTCCGAGCTCCTTGAGCTCTTCGATGAAGGCCTCTTCTTCGTCGCCCTCGATGCTGATGGCGACGACTCGCAGGCTAGGGTCAGCGGGCGCCCCAAAGGGGAGGGTGAGCCATCCCTCGAGGCTGCGGGTCTCCACGCCAGCCATCCCGGCGGAGTCTTGGGCGGCGTCTCCTGCGTCCCTGCGCTCGGCGCTCGCGGGGAGCGCGGCGAGCTCTTCGTCATCTTGCAGGGGGAGGGAATCTGCCGGCTCCTGTGAGGGCCCCTGGGCGACCGGCGCGGGCTCGAGCCCGGCTCCAGGGCCATCTCCGCCTGAGTTCAAGAGTCCGATCGCGACGCCCGCGAGGGCGAGGACGAGGAGGAGCAGAGGGAGGGCGCGTTTCATGGTGAGCGTTGCTGTCGTTCTGAGGGCTAAGGGTCTGAGCGGTAATCCTACGAGGTTTAGCGGAAGCGCAGGCGGATGGTTCGCTCGTCTTGGCCCCGGAGGCTGACGGGTTTATCGGTCTCGCGGCCGTCTTCCGCCACCGCATAGACCCTGTACCGACCGGGGGGCAGAGGGCCGACCGTTTGCATGTGTCCTGAGACCCCTTCACTGGCCATCCTCGTCATCATCATGGAGAGCGAGAGATAGGCCGCGTGCTCTCGGCCCTCTGAGTCGACGACACGGAGCTTGGCGCGGACCGGGTTCCCCTCGCTGTCTGTCATGGTCACCTTGAGCTGGGTGCCCTTGTCGAGCTCTAGCTCCACGCGCTCGGTGGCTCCCGCGCTGACGCTGACTAGCGCGCCCTCGGCAGAGGCTGCAACGGTCGTCCGCGCGCTCACCTGGTAGTCACCATCGCTGAGGCCAGAGTAGACGCCGATGCCGCGGGAGTTCGTGGAGACCATCGAGATGAGCTCGATGGGTTCCCCTGCCGCGTCCCGGACGAAGAGGGAGGCGCCTTCGACGGGGTCGCCGCCGGAGTCTGTGACGAGCACCTCAAGGCTGCCGCCCTCTTTGATCTCGAGCTTTAGGCCCTCGATGCGTTCGTCCTCTTGGATCACGACGGCCATCGAGGTTTGGCCAAAGCTAGATCCCATCTCGTTCGCGGCGCTCAAGGCTCCCATGCCGAAGCTCATCCCACCTGCACGGAGGAGGTACTCCCCAGGGCGGACACCGGTAATCGTGAAGGAGCCATCTCGGTCGGTGGAGAGGTTGGCGTTCGTGGCGTCCGTCGATTGCGTGAAGCCCCCTTTGTAATGGGGCGTGAGCTTGATCGGCACGCTCCCAGCGCCGACGCCGTCCGCTGTCGTGACCGACCCACTGATCACTCCCCCAGGCAGGTCGACGTCGTAGCGATGCTCAACGGTCTTTGGCACCGTGACCCGGAAGGTGCTCTGGTTTTGCTCCTGGTAAGCGCCTCCAAAGGCCCGCTGCACGGTGAAGAGGTAATCACCGGGCTTGTCTAGCCGGACGGAGTACCTCCCGGCAGAGTCCGTGACCTCGAGCTTCGGCATGGCCGGCTCCTCTTCAATGACGAACACGAGGGTCGCGCCAACGACGGGCTCACCTTGGATACGGATCACTCCGGAGAGCGTGACAGGGTCCTCCGGTGGCGCGCCCAAGACGACGTGTTCTTCGGCGCCATCTAAGAGCTCGACGAAGTTCATCTCCATGTCCTTCAAGACCGCGGCCCTGCCGCCCTGATTCTCCTCAGATTCGTCCAGCGCGCTGGTCAAGTTCGGGATCCCGATCACCTGCCAGGCGCCAGGCTGGAGGTTCTCGAAGCGGAACGCGCCATTCTCATCTGACTGCATG
>JAKVCE010000461.1 GCA_022447405.1 Planctomycetota bacterium
GAACCTCGAGAACCTTCGGGCCGTTGAGGGCTGGGATGGTTACCGCTTCGTGAAGGGGGATGTTTCACGCGAGGAGGACGTGCAAGCTGCTCTGGCGGCTTGCGGTGAGGGCGCGATCAGCGTCGTCCACATGGCCGCAGAGAGCCACGTGGACCGCTCGATCCTCTCTGGGCTGCCCTTTGTGCAGGCGAACGTCGTGGGCACTCAGGTCCTGTTGGACGCTTGCAGGGCTCGCGGCGTGGAGCGCTTCGTGCATGTCTCGACAGATGAGGTCTACGGCTCACTCGGGGACGAGGGCTTCTTTACGGAAGAGACGCCGTTGGCGCCCAACTCGCCCTACAGCGCCAGCAAGGCCTCAAGCGACCTCTTCGTGAGGGCTGCCTTCCACACCCACGGCTTCCCCGCCTGTATCACTCGCTGCTCGAACAACTATGGCCCGTATCAGTTCCCTGAGAAGCTGATCCCCCTGGTGATCGCTAACGCTCAGGAGGGCAAGAGCCTGCCGATCTACGGAGACGGCATGTATGTCCGGGACTGGCTCTATGTGCGTGATCACTGCGAGGCCGTGCTCGCGGTCCTGGAAAAGGGCGTTCCTGGCGAGGTCTATAACATCGGCGGAAACAATGAGGTCCCAAACCTAGACCTCGTGAAGCAGATCCTGTCTATCCTCGGAAAACCGGAGTCCTTGATCACCTTCGTCGAGGACCGCCCTGGGCACGATCGCAGATACGCCATTGACGCCAGCAAGATGAGGGATGAGCTCGGCTGGGAGCCGCGCTATGAATTCTCAAAGGCGCTACCGCTGACCGTGGAATGGTATACGACGCAAGTCGATTGGTTGCAGCAGGTTAGGTCCGGCGCTTATCGAGACTACTACGAATCGCAGTACGCGGGCCGCGCTAATTAAGACTGAGGCGTTCCTGCCTCAACCTGCGCGCGGGACATGCCGATGAAGAGGGGAAGCCCCTAGACCCGTTTTGGGTCTGGTCTCCACGTCCCCTCATTTCATGAAGCAAACCCTCAAGCGCCTCTCCATCCTCGGCCTGTGCGTCCTCGCCGCTTGCAACACCTACCCCGACAAGCGCCTGCTGCAGTACCTGAACACTGACGGCTTCGGTAAGCGGTACACGGGCAACGCGGAGGAGGAGAACTACATCACGATTGGTGACCGGATCACCATCACGGACTCCTTCAACGTCGAGCTCGAAGACCTCTCGCGCCGAGTCGACATTGACGGCACCGTGCAGCTCCCCGAGCTGGGCGCTGTCCACGTCGCGGGGCTCACCCGCACAGAGATCGAGGCGCTCTTGCGCGAGAAGTACTCTTCGATCTTTGTGGAGCTCGACCCCATGGTCAGCATCTCTGCGGACGGCAAGAAGTACTTCATCTTCGGGGAGATACAGGACGAGGGTGAGCAGGCTTTTGAAGGGGACTTGACGGTCTTTGAGGCTGTCAGAGGTGCGAGCCCGCTCCTCTCCAGCGCGAACCTGGGCAGGGTGAGGCTCATACGCCCTGACCCGAAGGACCCCTTGATCATTTATGTGGATGTCGAGGACATGATGTCAGGCGACTCCACTTTCAACGTGAAGGTGCAGGAGTTGGACATCATCTACGTCCCGCCGACCATCGTGGCCCAGTTCGGCTACTTCCTTGAGAACCTCGTCTTCCCGATCAAGCAGGTCGTCTCAGGCCTCGGTAACGCCATGTTCCTGGCCGGCGGTAGGGGATTCCGGAACAGGGGTGGTAACCAGGGCGGAGTGTTCTAGGGGGCTCTCATGGCCATGGTTCAAATTGAGGCGCCCGGACAGCTGCAGGAGTTCCTGCAGGTCCTGAAGAAGCGCCGCTGGCAGGCCTTCCTGCCCTTCGCATTCATCCTCACTCTCGGTGTTTGTTTCGCTGTCCTTGTGCCGCGCAAGTACAAGGTGACGACGCAGGTCGAGCTTCGTGAGAACGTCTTCGACACGGGCGAGCGCCGCAACGTCAGCCCCTCAACGAGCCTCCGTGAGGCCGACAACGCCCCGTACCAGATCAAGGCCTTGGCGAGGATCCGCTCTGTCGTCAGCCAGATGAAGAGCTGGACGGACTACATGGCTTTGA
>JAKVCE010000462.1 GCA_022447405.1 Planctomycetota bacterium
GAGCTGCGCGAACGCGAAGGGGACCTCGGTCAGCACGTCGGGGCCGGAGCGCTGGAAGACCTTGTGCTCGGCCTCGCGGATCACGCAGTAGAGGTCGCCGCGCGGCGCGCCGGGGTCGCCCACGTCGCCCTCTCCCTGGATGCGGAGCTGGACGCCCTCCTCGACGCCCTTGGGCACACGGATCTCGATCTCCTGGGAGGCCTGGACCTTGCCCGCGCCGCGGCAGGGCTTGCAGGGCTTGTCGATGGTCTTGCCTTGGCCTCGGCAGCTAGGGCAGGGGCTCGCCATGGTGAAGAAGCCTTGGCTGCGCCGAACCTGGCCCGCGCCGCCGCAGGCTTGGCAGGTGACGGGGGCCGCTCCGCCCTCGCCGCCTGTGCCCTTGCAGTCACCGCAAGACTCGTAGCGCTTCAAGGAGACCCGCTTCTCGGTCCCGGAGTGGATCTCATTGAGGGAGAGCTCGAGGGCGATGCGCAGGTCGCGTCCTGGGCGCGGGCCCCGCCCTCGTCCTCGCCTCCCGCCGCCGAAGATGTCGCCTAGGCCGCCGCCGAAGATGTCTCCGAAGGCCTCAAAGATGTCCTCGATGTTTGAGAAGCCAGGGCCGGGCCCGGCGGCGCCGCCGGCGAAGGCCTGGTGCCCGAACTGGTCGTAGCGCTGCCGCTTCTCAGGGTCGCCGATGACATCGTAAGCCTCGGCTGCCTCCTTGAACTTCGACTCCGCCTCAGGGTTGTCCTTGTTGCGGTCCGGGTGCAGCTCCATAGCGAGCTTGCGGTACTTCTTCTTGATCTCATCGGGGCTCGCGTTGCGCGCGACGCCGAGGACTTCGTAGTAGTCTCGCTGGCTCATGTGCTTGGGCAAGGGGACGCCCCGCGCCGAGGGGACAGCGCGAGGCGGTGGTGGCTCGCTTGGTTCAGCTGACGCTGCCGTTCACAGGCTCGTCGTTGTCGTCCTTGAGCTCGGTGACCATGGTGTCGGTCGTGAGCAGGAGACCTGAGATGGAGGCCGCGTTCTGGAGGGCCGAGCGCACGACCTTCGCGGGGTCGATGATGCCGGACTCGAACATGTCGACGTACTCACCGGAGAGGGCGTTGAAGCCGGAGGTGCCGCCGCGCTCGCGGACGGTCTCGCAGACGACCGCGCCGTCGTGCCCAGCGTTCTCCGCGATCAAGCGCATCGGCGCCTCGAGGGCGCGCGCGATGATCGACGCGCCGAAGCTCTCCTCGTCGGAGAGGTCGAGGGCGTCGACCGCGTTGGAGGCGGTCAGCAGCGCGACGCCGCCGCCAGGGACGGTGCCCTCGGCGATGGCCGCGCGGGTGGAGTTGAGGGAGTCCTCAAGGAGGTCCTTGTAGGTCTTCATCTCGGCCTCGGTCTTTCCGCCGACGCGCAGGACAGCGACGCCGCCAGAGAGCTTCGCGAGGCGCTCTTCGAGCTTCTCGCGGTCGTAGTCGCTGGAGGTGCGCTCGATCTGGGCCTTGATCTGGACGCAGCGGTCCTCAATGGCGCCGGCGTCACCCGCGCCCTCGACGATGGTGCAGGAGTCCTTGGTGACTCGGATCTTCTTGGCCGTGCCGAAGTGCTCGGGCGTGACCTTCTCGATGGGGATCCCGAGCTCATCGGTGATCGCGGTCCCGCCGGTCAAGGCGGCGATGTCGCCGAGGTAGGCCTTGCGGCGCTCGCCGAAGCCAGGCGCCTTCACGGCGCAGACGTTGAGGACGCCGCGGAGCTTGTTCACGACCAAGGCGGCGAGGGCCTCGCCCTCGATGTCCTCGGCGATGACGAGGAGCGGCGCGCCCTTCTGGGCGGCGGCCTCGAGCACCGGGAGGAACTCGCGCACGTTCGAGATCTTCTTGTTGTAGATGAAGATCAGCGGATCGGTGAGCTCGGCGGTGAGCTTGTTCATGTCCGTCGCGAAGTAGGGGGAGAGGAAGCCCTTGTCGAACTCCATCCCCTCAACGACGCGCAGCTCGGTCTCCATCCCGGAGCCCTCTTCGATGGTGATGACGCCTTGGTCACCTACCTTCTCGAAGGCCTCAGCCAGGAGCTCACCGGTCGTGGAGTCGTTGTTGGCGGAGATCGCAGCGATGTTCGCCTTGTCCTC
>JAKVCE010000463.1 GCA_022447405.1 Planctomycetota bacterium
ATGGGCTGGGCCTTCTTCGCCTTCGAACCCATCAGCGACAGCCGCTGGAAGCGGTACCACTTCGAGCTGAAGTCACCGGATCACTGCCGCCTCATCGGTACGAACGACGCCTCTCTGCAACCCATTCCGGTCTTCAAGAGCTTCCACGGCACGGAGCTTATGAGCTCACCTTTGCGCGGCATGACGCGCGGGTCCCTGAGACAGCCAGACCGTGACCTCGTGTTCAGGGCGTGGTGCAACGACTCTCCGTCCGCGGTCCTCTCTCGCCTTGATGAGCGAACGGGCGGAGTCCTATGGCTCGCCGCACTCCTCTGGATCGCGGGCACAGCGATCTGCTTGCGCCTCTTCGTCTTCGCCGACCATGACGCTGACGCTGAGATCGAAGAGGAGCGCGCCGCGACCGAGGCTACGCCCGCCCCGGTCACCGCAGCGGCAGACTAATAGCGTAGATAGCCGACAGCGAAGCCGCTCGTGTCACCGTCGTTGTTGACGTCTCCGACGACCCCGCCCTCGTCTACGAGGAAGGCCGCGCAGGAGGCGTCGAGGGGAGCAGACAAGATCGAGGCGCCAGCGAGGCCGTTCAGGAAGGAGACGTTCACGGTCTTCCCCGTGCTGAGGTTGCTAGCCCAAAGCATGTAGTCGGAGCCGCTGCCGTTCCCGTTCAAGTCGCCGCCGTTCTCGACCTCGCTCACCCTGTAGTAAGCCCAGTTACCCAGGATCATGATCCCCATCTCATCTGGGTCGCCACCGATCGCGAAGCCGGGGAACTCCATGAAGCCCGTCCCGGAGTCGTAATAGGCGAAGGTCGGGACGCTGTCCACCGTGTCTCCGTCTCCGTTGAGGTCGAAGGGGGTGTCGTTGGACTGTTCGCTGAAGCCGACCCCGACGCGGGTGGTGCCAGGCAGCTCTCCCAGCCAGGTCGCGACGACCCAACCGAAGTCTGGATTGCTGTCATGGTGGAAGGTCCAAGCCGACTCCGAGGCGGGCTCCAACCACGCGACGAGATCTCGATCCTCCACACCGAGCCCGTCAAAGTCTCTCCCGTCCGCGATCTCGTTGACGACGATCACGAAGCGGTCACCCATCTCAGCGATCTCGCCCGCGGAACCGCCGATGTTCCCGAGCGCGTGTAGCCTCGAGTCGTCAGTCTCGTGGGTCAGGTTGTTCCTGTCTGCTAGGACCCAGCGGAAGATCCGGTCATTCAAGTCTCCGTCACCGTTCAGGTCGCAGCTCGCCTCATCCCCTTCGCGCGAGACGGTGCCCACATAGCCGTCCGCGAAGATGATCCGCTCACCACCCACGAGGCCAGAGTTCGTCACAGGGATGCCGCCATGAATGACCTCAAGGAAGCCCATGAAGTGCAGGACCTCATCGTCGATGTCGGCGTCGACATCGCCAGGATGACAAGGGGTGAACGATGTCCCCACCTGACCGATGGTGTTCAAGCTCGTGGTGGCCCCGTTGTCTTGGTCCGCCTCGTCGACGAGGAAGGCCACGACCCAGTTGTGGACTCCGTCCGCCTCCGCGAGAAGCGGCGTGTCTCCATCGGGGAGCGCCAGCCCCACGGTGTAGAGGGAGTCGCCATAAGCTCCGAGGGCGATCTCGTAGCTCGCATCCAGGAGAGCGAGCACGCGCTCATCGAGCGCGTCCGTGTCGCCGTTGTGATCGACGGCAGAGGTGGTCTCATCGAGCCCGACGAACACCAGCCCATCTTCCTCCCCGAGGAGCTCCAGGCTGGTGCCTGCGGCGACGTCGTGGTTCGGGACGTAGACCGGCACAGTGGGGTTCGCCGCATCAAAGACCGCGAGCGAGGTCTCGGCGATCGTGGTCGTGGCGTCGGTGAGCGCGACCGCGAGCTCTCCCGTGGAGACGAGCGCGAGGTCTGCAGAGAGGTCCAACGTGACGACGTACTCCGGGTCGGTCATCCCCGCGGTCCAGTGCAGGAGGACCCTTTGACCGAGGCCGCCGCCGTCCCAGTCATCGACCCCGTCGAGCTCGAGGACGTCGATGTAGAGGTGCTCCTCGACCCAGACCATCCCACGCGCTGCGACCCCGAGCTGGAGCTCGTCACCGGTGATCACGTCGACGACG
>JAKVCE010000464.1 GCA_022447405.1 Planctomycetota bacterium
GTGCAGCGGAGGCCGTCGCCGAATGGATTACCGTTACCGGAGTTCACCGCGTTGTTGCCTTGGAAGTAGAGGCCCGGCTGGCTCGGGATCAACTGAGCCCCTTCGAGGACGAGGTCATCAGCGGAGACCGATGCGCTGCCCGAGCCCTCGAGGATTCCGCCGGAGCCGCTGCTGTTCGCGCAGCCATGACCTGCGCTGCCCGCGTTTCCGCAAGGGCAAGGCGTTGATGTCCCATCGCCGAAGCAATAAGGCACGCCGACTTGAGCTGCGCCGGGCGTGAAGTCGATCGTGAGCACAGGCCGACTACTGGAAGACCCCTCTCGGCTACCGAAGCGCTTTGCTGTTCCAAGGGGAGCCTCATTTTGGTGGACAATGATCCAGCCAAAGTTGGGCTTGGCACCATCGATCCAGTCCTGAACATCTGCAGCCATAGAAGCAGAGGACCACACTGGCGAAGACCCAGAGCCGCTCACGCCCGTGACCGCGCTCGGCGAGGCCTCAAAGTCTCCTCCATCCGTGATCCAATCGGTGTCAGGGTGAAATGCGGAGAACCAGGTAGCGTCCCCGGTAGCCGCAGGCGTACCGCCGCCTTCCTGACCGGGGGCATCAGAGGTGCTCTCACCCCAGTCTGAAGTTACGAGGTGAGCCCCCATACTCTGAGTCCCGCTGATGGTCTGAGAGACTCGCAGCTGTAGAGATGCGCTGTTGATCGTAGAGCCAGCGGGGATGCCGCTGAGGTCGAACTGGATCAACGCCCTGCGAGCCCAACCGACAGAGGCCTGAGTCCCGCTGAAGAGATAGATGCCAGCCCCGTTGCTGTTTGTCCCTGGCGTGTCCTCGTAGACCGTGTTGTCCTTGGAGGGCGTCAGCGTCAGGACGTCAGCTGAAGCGTCGGCCATGAAGCAAGCCGCTGCGAGAAAGAGGGGGGCACGTTGAATCAGTCGAGATGTATAGAGCTTGCGCATAGGAGTCCCTGATGAGGAGGTGGTTGAGCGCCAAACCATGCGTCCGGTTAGGCGCCCCTGACCCATCAAATATAGCCCAAAAAAAGCGGCGCTACGGGGGTTTCAGCTCACCAGACCTTGGAATTGCGGGCTGTGCTCAGGGAATACGTCCGAGAGGGATGACGACCCCAGACGGAGCTGAAGGATCTCAGCCAAGACGTCGCGATAGTCAATCGTGATCGGTAGGTCCCCGTTGCCAAGGCTGGCGGGATCCAAGCCGGGCCACTGCGCGAAGACCTGACCGCCGTTCACGTTGCCCCCAAGGACAAACATCACGCTTCCATGCCCGTGGTCGGTACCAGCGCTTCCGTTACCTGCGACCCGTCGCCCGAACTCAGTCATGACCACGAGGGTCACCCCTCCGAGCTCTGACTGAAGGTCGGAATAAAACGCATCCAAAGCGCTAGAGAAATCATCAAGCATGCTGGCCAAGACGCCTGAGGAAGGGCCCATGTTCGAGTGATGGTCCCAACCCTGGATGTCGATCTGGACGCACTCCAGGCCGATGTCCGCCTTAATCATCGCCGCAGTAGAGACCAGCGCCTCACCGAAGCCACCGGCGGGGTAGCTGGCCCCGTTCTCTGGCTGGTAGTTGTTGAAGTCGATCGTGCCGAGGAGGTCGATTGCTCCCAAGCTGGAGCTCGCAGCCCCGCGCAACGGCTCTGACGCCATCCCATAGGTACCCTCAATCACAGCTCGGAAGGCTGCGGCCAAGGCGGGGCTACCGGGGAAGTCCAGGTTCGAGGGATCCTTGACCGGCAGCGTAGCGGGCGCTCCGACCATAGAGCGCGGCAAGGTGGACTTCAGCGCGAGCGCCCGGAGATCGCCCGCGCCGAGCGGCGCGATGGTCTGCAGGTGACGAGCGATCCACCCGTCACTGACCCCAAGGTGGCCGAGGTTGGGCGTGCCAGTCTCCATGAGCCGCTGCGCCGTGAAGTGACTCCTTGAAGGGTCTGTGGATCCTGTCGCGTGCACGATGGCTAAATCGCCACGCTGGTACGACTCCATCAACGGAGCGCAGGCGGGGTTCAAGCCAAAGAAACCATCTAAGTCTAACGCCCCTCCTGCCAGACCAGGAGGCGC
>JAKVCE010000465.1 GCA_022447405.1 Planctomycetota bacterium
CGGCGAGAGCTAGCCCTCGCGCGCGTCTGCGCCCCCGAAGGCCCGCTCTAGGATCCATCCCAAGCCGTGCCTCCCGCTCTTCTGGAGCGCGCTAGCGAGGGAGCGCCAGAGCTCGCTGCGGAGCTCCCGATCAGGCTCGTAACCTCGCAGGAAGCGCATCCTGTCGGCACGCGTGAGGCACGCGCCGCGCTCGCGCTCACGGCGCTCTACAAAGCGCGCGAGGCGTGTGAGGTTCGTGCGCCTCTCGCTCGGGGAGAGCGAGCTAGCGCGCTCTGAGCGGTCCAAGTCCACGACCCACAGGCTCGGCGCTCGCTCGGCGCGGAGCGGCTCCTCCACGAGGAGGTTGTTCGGCTGGAGGTCCGCGTGCAGGAAGCCCGCCTCATGCAGCTCGCGGACGAGCTCGCCAGCCGCGTACAAGACACGATCCAGGCCGAGCCTCGTGCGCTCGCCGCGCCGAAGCTCTGCGATCCACCGCCCGATATCTGTGGTGCCCTCGACCCGCTCCGTCACGAGGGCGAGCTCCCACCACGGCCCGACCCGCTGAGCACGCGCCGCGATGACGCGCGGGGTCCTGACGCCTGCCAGAGAGAGCGAGTGTGAGAGGAGGAGCTCTTCGAAGGGGCGCCGCGGGTCCCGGTAGCGCGCGCCAGTCAGCCAGCGCAGCAGGCCGCCGTGGCTGAAGCAGCGTACGAGGTAGACCTCCGATCCCGTAGAGAGCTCTCCGAGCGCCCGCCGACCGACGGCGTCGCTCACTCTCATGCTCCCGTCCGAGTCAGGACCGAAGCCTGTGCTCCGGAGCCCCTCCGACGCATCAGCCCACACGGCCATGAGGCCGCGCCCGCCTTGCACCCAGCGGTATCCCACCGGGAGCTCGAGGCCCAGGGTCTCGGGCTTCAGCAAGGCGCTTCGGTGCTCCCTCCAGAGCTCGAGCGAGCGGCGTTAGAGCCCGCTACCAAAGCTCGCGCCTTGGTCGGACTCCTCTTGCGCCTCCGGGGCGGAGACGGGCTCGGGAGCAGGTTCCATCACCGGCTCGGGCGCAGACTCCATCACCGGCTCCGGGGCAGGCTCCATCACCGGCTCAGGCGCCTTCTCTTGGCGCTGGGCCTCTGCAGCCTCTTTGCTGAGTCCGCCGCCGAAGCCGCCGGCCTCTGCCGCCTCGGGCGCGGTCTCAGCCGGCGCCTCCTCACGACGCGCGGGACGCTCGTCACGACGCTCGTCGCGGCGACCCTCCGAGCGGCGGTCATCACGGCGGTCATCTCTGCGGTCGTCTCGGCGGTCGTCTCGGCGACCACCCCGACCGCGGCCACCGCGGTCTCTCCCACCACGTCCACGGCCTCGGCCGCGACGCTCTCGACGCTCACCATCGGTGTGCACATCTCCCACCTCGAGGTGCTCAGTGGGGATCGCTTCCGAGAGATACAGGGCCTTGCGGTCATAGAAGCTCACGCCGTCTTCCCACGCGTCACGCGCAAAGATCGTGACGACCGCGTACTCAGGTGCCGCGCGACGCCCCATCTCCAAGGCGTCCTCCTCGCTCGTCGCGAGGTGCAGGAAGTTCCTGCGGCCGGCGCTCAGTCCGCTCCGCGTAGCGCGGTCAGCGTCCCGGCTGCCCATCCCGAGGTAGAGCTCCTCCGGCGGCTCCGTGGGCTCACCGGGGTCGACCTTGATCGAGTGTCCGTACAGCGCGCGGATGTTGCCGTCGACGATCTCGTAGCGGGGGCGGTCGCCAGCCTCGATGGCTGCTGCGACCTCCTCCTCTTCGATGTCCTCGTCGAACTCCTCACTCAGCGCGTCCAAGACGTCCTCCAGGTCGGCGAAGCCGAACTTGTCGACCTCGACGTCGAACTCCTCAGGCTGGTGACGGAGCATGTAGGCGAGCTTGCGAGTCAGCCGCTCGTGGTTGTTGTTGTCGCTCATGGTTCTATGTGGTCCTGGTTGTGGCGTCCCCCGAGGGTCATGTACCAAGGGTCCCGGACGCCAGTGTTCTAGCCCAGGATTCTAACCACCTCCTAGGGCCGTGGCTATGTGCTCGCGGCGGGCTCTGGGACCGGCTCCTCGCCCTCTGTGCGG
>JAKVCE010000466.1 GCA_022447405.1 Planctomycetota bacterium
TGTGAGCAGAGACACCTCTCCCAATAGATTCTCCCTATGACTCAGTACGAAGAGCGTCTTGAGCACGACATCCAGAAGGTCCGCAAGAAGGTGCGGAGGATGGGCGAAGCCGTCGTCACCGCGGTCCGTTCGGCCACCGAGACAGCGCTGACGCGCGACGCGGAGTTGGCGACACGGACGATCCTGGGTGACCTGCCGATCAACCGGCTGGCACGAAAGCTCGATCATCGCTGCCACATCTTCATCGCGAGGCACCTGCCGAGCGCTGGTCACCTGCGCTACATCTCCTCTGCGATGCGTCTCTCTAAGACGCTCGAGCGCGTCGGAGACTACGCGGAGACGATCTCTCGTGCCGCTGTCCAGCTGAGCACCTCGCCGCCTGAGTCCGTCGCCAAGGACATCGAGATGATGGGCCGTCACGCGGCCAACACCTTGGAGCAGTCCCTCAACGCCTACTGTGAGGGGAGCGTAGAAGAAGCTCGTACGACCCGAACTGTCGTCGGGCAATACGGTTCGACGTTCGACAAGGTCTTTGGAGACCTCGTCAACGCTGGGAAGGACGGCTCTCAGCCGATGGAAGATCTCTTCGCCCTGATGGCGATCTTCAACCGCCTCGAGCGGATCCTGCACCAGGCCAAGAACGTCAGCGAACAGACGATCTTCGCGGTGACCGGTGAGGGCAAAGAGGAGAAGACCTTCGACGTCCTCTTCGTCGACAGCAGGAACGCTGGCGCGAGCGCGCTCGCTGAGCACTACTGCAGGAAGGCATACCCCGAGGCCGGCACCTTCGAGAGCGCCGGCTGGGAAGTCGTCGACAAGCCTGATGAGTCCTACATCGAGTTCGCTGACTCGAAGGGGCTGGACCTGCGTGATCTCGAGCCTCGCGCCTTCAGTGATGTCATCAAGCAGGTCGCAGACTATGACCTCGTGATCGACCTCGTCGGCGGCGTCCGTGAGCACCTCACGAGGATCCCCTTCCACACGACGATCTTGTCCTGGCCTCTTGAGGACAGGGACGACCCGGAGTCCGTCTACAAGCAGCTCGCTCCGCAGATCAGTGAGCTGATGGAGCTCTTGCGCGGCGAAGAAGAGGACTGAAGTTGGCTGAACAGGGAGGAGGAGCGCCTCAGCGAGGGCTTGAGGACCGGATCGACCTCGCGTGGGTCATGGACCGCATCACGCAAGGTGTGGTGTTCGTGGGAGGGGTCTCTGCGATCCTCTTCGTGATCGCGATCTTCGTGTTCATCGCTCAGCAGGGGCTCGGCTTCGCGATCTTCGACCTCGACAAGGAGGTGTTCTTCACCTCACCTGCCTGGCGGCCGACCTCGGAGCCCGAGCCGCAGTTCGGGGCCCTGGCCCTGATGGCAGGGACCGCGAGCGTGACCGGCTTCGCGATGCTCGTCTCCGTGCCCTTCTCTCTGGGCGCGGCGATCTACATCGGTGAGTTCGCCACGGGCCGCACGCGTGAGTTCTTGAAGGTGCTGGTAGAGCTCCTCGCCGCCATCCCCTCCGTGGTGTGGGGCTTCATCGGTCTCACGATCATGAACCCGCTCATCATTGACCTCTTTGATGTGCCCGTCGGCCTGACGATCTTGAACGCAGGCGTGATCCTCGGGCTCATGGCCGCGCCGATCATGACGACGATCGCTGAGGACGCGCTGAAGGCGGTGCCTGACGGCTACCGCGAGGCGGCGGAGGCGATGGGCGCGACGCGCTGGCAGGTCATCCGACAGGTCGTCCTGCCCTCTGCCAAGAACGGCCTCGTCGCCGCGATCCTCCTGGGCGTCGGCCGCGGCTTCGGTGAGACCATGGCGGTCTTGATGGCCTCGGGCCACGCGATCAACTTGCCGACGAGCCCCTTCGACTCCGTGCGCGCGCTCACTGCCACGATCGCTGCGGAGCTGGGAGAGACCGCCCGCGGCTCAGAGCACTACAAGGTGCTCTTCTCCTTGGGGATCCTGCTCTTCCTCGTCACCTTCGTGATCAACCTGCTCGCAGACATCCTCGTCCGCGGGCGCAAGGGGAAGCGCGCATGACGGACATCGACTTCAAGAGCTTCAGGGCCCAGC
>JAKVCE010000467.1 GCA_022447405.1 Planctomycetota bacterium
ACGACCTCGGCGTCATGATCAGCGCCTCACACAACCCCGCCGCGGACAACGGCGTGAAGATCTTCTCCGCCACTGGAGAGAAGCTCGATGACGACGCTGAGGCGCGCGTCGAAGAGCTGCTCGTAGCCGACCCCTCAGGCCCAGAGAGCCAGAGCGAGGTGCGCTTCGACCCGAGCCTAGGTGACGCCTACGCAACCTACTTGCGCGATCGCGCCTGCCCTGACCTAGACCTCTCAGGGATGCGCATCGCGCTGGACTGCGCGAACGGCGCTGGCAGCGTCGTGGCACCCGCGGCGCTCGAAGGCCTCGGGGCGACGCTGACCTCGCTCCACTGTGCACCGAACGGAGAGAACATCAACGCGGGCTGTGGCTCGACTCACCCCGAAGAGCTGCAGGCCACGGTCCGCGCAGGCGGCCACGACCTCGGCGTCGCGCTCGACGGCGACGGTGACCGCTGCATCCTCGTGGATGAGCGCGGCGAGCTCGTGCACGGCGACGGGATCATGACCGTCTTGGCGCGCTGGAGGATGGCGAACCTCCCCTACTCGGACTCCCGCATCGTCGCCACCGTCATGAGCAACCGCGGCCTGCACCGCGCCCTCCGAGAGGTCGGGGTCGGGGTGGTCACGGTGGGCGTCGGGGACCGACAGGTGGTCGAGGCCTTGAAGGCTGAGTCGCTCGACCTCGGCGGTGAACAGTCAGGGCACATCATCTTCGGCGCGGAGAACTCCTACATCGGCGACGGCACCTACACGGCCCTCCGCGTCCTGCGCGTGCTCCGCTCTGAGGGCGCGCCGCTCTCAGCGCTCGCGAGCCCATACCAGGAGTTCCCTCAAATCCTCTTGAACGTCGCTGTGAGCGCCAAGCCCCCCCTTGAGGAACTCAGCGCGATCAACGAGCGCGCCCTAGCCCACGAGACCGAGCTGGGTGAGGACGGCCGCGTCCTCCTGCGCTACTCCGGGACGGAGCCCGTCCTGCGGGTCATGGTCGAGGGACCGGACGAGGCGCGCATCCATGAGATGGCTCAGGACATCGCGAGCCTCGTCACCGCAGAGCTCGGCGCCTGAGATGGTCCTCGTCGCGTTCGAGAGCTCGACCCGCTCCCCCTCCGTGGCGGCGCTGATCGACGGAGAGCTCCTCGAGGCGGACCTGGACGGAGCCAACGCGCACGCGAGCGACCTCCTCCCCTGCCTAGCCCAGCTCTTAGAGTCTCGTGACCGGAGCCCGAAGGACATCAGCGCGGTCGCCGTCGGCGTCGGCCCCGGGAGCTACACAGGCCTCAGGGTCGGGATCGCGACCGCACAGGGCGTCGCGCGTGCGGCGGACGCGTCGCTCGTCGGGATCCCATCAGGAGAGGCCATCGCCCACGCCGAGCTCTCCCCAGGAGAGCGAGGCGACCTCATCATCGACGCTCGCGGCGGCGCCCTCTACCACGCTCGCTTCGAGCGCACGGAGGGAGGTGTCGAAACCCTCGTCGCACCGCGCGTCGTCCCTGCCGACTCGCTCCAAGCGCTGATCGATGACTCCGCCGTCATCTTCCTCGACGAGGCGCTCCAGCGCGCTGTCACGACGCGAGGAGGGCAGCGCATCGTCACGGAGCGCGCGCCGCGCGCGCGGGCGCTCTTGGAGCTGGCGGTGAGTCGGCTCGAGGCCGGGGGCCACGACGACCCCTCCTCCGTCCTCCCCCTCTACCTGCGCCCCTTCGAAGGCAAGATCCGCAAGCGCTGAGAGTCAGCGCTGAGACAAAGAGAGAGCGCGCCGCAGTCTCATGACCGCGGCG
>JAKVCE010000468.1 GCA_022447405.1 Planctomycetota bacterium
AGCTGGCGGCGCAGCCTTGATGCCCGTAGAGGTTCAGCGGGGCGAGCTGGGCCAAACCTTCGCTGTCATTGTCGGGCCCGCGGGACGGTCCCGGCGATTCATCGTGATTGAAGATCTCTCGGAGATCGCCAGCGTAGATGCCCGGAGACGAGACTTTGTGGCGAACGCGAGTCATGAATTGCAGACGCCGATCGCTGCCCTCGTCGGGATGCTTGAGCTCTTAGAGGACGCCGAAGGAGAGTACGCGGATGAGCTGTTGCGGCGCTGCCGAAAGAAGATCGACTCTTTGAGCGTCCTGACAAGAGACCTGATCGGGCTCGCTCGCGCGCAGGACGAAGGGGTGGCGCCAAACAGCAGGGCCCTGAACCTCGGCGCGATTTGCGCGGCGGTGGTCGGGGACAACGAAGAGAACGCAGATGAGAAGGGGCTCCAGCTCAAGCTGGAGCTGGACTACGACGAGGAGGTCATCACAGACCCCGTCATGCTCGCGACCGTGATCGGGAACTTGGTGGAGAACGCGATCTGGTACACGGACGAGGGTCAGGTGACGGTGAAGGTCCTCCGGAGAGAGGGCCCTGGCGCCATCATCGAGGTCCAGGACACGGGCTCTGGGATCGCTCCCGAGCTCCTCCCCAGGGTCTTCGAGCGCTTCTTCAGGGGCGACCCTGCGAGGAGTCGAGCGAGCGGGGGGAGCGGGCTGGGGCTCGCGATCGTCCGCAACCTGGTGGGCCGGATGGGCGGTCGCATCGGCGTCTCGTCGACCCTTGGCGAGGGGTCCATCTTTCAGGTGGAGCTCCCGATGGATCCAGCGCACCCCCTCGATGGAGCGGGTCAGGCGCTGCAGCAGGGCTAGGCGTCGAGCGCCTGCTCGAGCGCCGTCGCTCTCGTTGGATCTAGCTGCCTGAGCCTCGGCAGGAGGGCTCTGGCCTCCGTGGGCTTGCCGGTCTTGATGAGCGTCTGGCCGTAGAGTTCGAGGATGTCGGGGGCCCCCGCGTTGAGCTCTATGGCTCGCCCTAGAACGCTCTCGGCGTCAGCGTGGCGCTGCTGTAGGGAGTAGACCCGCCCGAGGGTCGAGAGGGCTTGAACGTACTTAGGCTGGAGCTCGATGGCCCGCTCCATGTGAGCGGCAGCCTCTGCGTAGTTGCCGTCTCTCGCGTAGTACACGCCTAGGTTGAAGCTCGGCTTTGCGAGCTCTGGGTTGAGCTGGATCGCTAGCTTGAAGGCGTCGAAGGCCTCGCTCATCTTCCTGAGCTCGATGAGGGTCAACCCGAGGTCGTTGTGGAGCTCGGCGTTCTCTGGGTCTTCCTCTACGGCGACCTTGAGGTGTGAGTGGGCCTCTGTCGTGCGGCCGAGCGCCTGCAGGCATACGCCCGCGAACCTGTTGGCGACAGGGTGTCTCGGGTTGAGCACGAGGGCTCGCTGGAAGGACTCTATCGCGCCCTGATTGTCCCCGTTGTCCATCAGCTCGAGACCCGTGTTGATCTCTGTCCCGATGATGCGGTTCACCGCATAGACCGGCGCGTCCTCGACGTCGCCGCGCAAGGTGATCCGCTTCATGTACTCTGCTGAGAGCTCGGGGTAGCCTCGATTGCGGAGCTGGATGGCTAGGAGTGAGAACCTCGTGGGGATGTTCTCGGTCGACCACCACCCCTGATATTCAGCGTAGGCCTTCCTCCGCTCTTGCGGCGTCAAGGAGAAGTCCTTGGTGTCGCTCAAGGCTTGGGCGGGTGTGACGGGGCCGCGGTAGATGACTTGGAGTCGACCAAAGCCATCGATCAGGTAGCTCGTGGGGATGGCGTCTGCCTTCGGCTGTCCCATGAGGACGCGCTGCACGACAGCCAAGATCTCGAGGAGGTCTTTGTGCGCATAGGCTCGCTCGTGCTCCCACTCGATGCTGTCAAGGAACGCGTCGCCTGCGGCGCGTTGATCGGGTTCGTCAACGTTCAGGGCGACGACCCTCAAGCCAGCGGCCCGGAGGGCGGCCCCCTCTGCTTGCAGCTCCGCGAGCTCCACCTTGCAGTTCACGCACCAGTCGGCGGTGAAGTCGATGACCGCCGCCTTGCCGT
>JAKVCE010000469.1 GCA_022447405.1 Planctomycetota bacterium
TGGGCGCAGATTGAGGCCCGCGAGCCCGCTGGGCTCGTCCTGGGCCCGGGCCCGGGGCGCCCCGAGGCCGCGACGACGACGATGGAGTGCCTCAGGCTCGCGCCCCCCTCGCTCCCCATCCTCGGCGTGTGTCTCGGGCACCAGGCCATCGGCGAGCACTTCGGCGGGCGCGTCGTGCGCAGCGAGCCCGTGCACGGGCACGAGGCCGCCGTGCACCACGACGGCCGCGGGCTCTTCGCAGGCCTCCCCCAGCCCATGTCTGTAGGCCGCTATCACAGCCTCATCCTGGAGCGTGAGAGCCTGCCTGAGTGCCTGGAGGCCTCGGCCCGCACCGCCGACGGCCTCATCATGGGCCTCCGGCACCGAGAGCTGCCTATCGAGAGCGTGCAGTTCCATCCTGAGTCGATCCTCTCCCGCGACGGCCACGCCCTCCTGGGCAACTTCCTCGCGCGCTGTGGGCGCCACGAGGGGAGCCTCGCGACCCCTAGCGGGGGCGAGCGATGACTCCGAACGCAGGCCTTGAGGAGTCCGTCGCCGCCTGCCGTGAGGGGGCGGAACGTCTGGCAAAAACGAGCCCGGGCGCGCTCCTGGGACTCATCGAGCGCCTCAAGAGGGACACCTTGGCGGCTGCAGAGGCCTGGGCGACCCTGGGCGCTGAGGCCAAGGGGCTCGAGCCCTCCTCCCCCCCCGCCTCCGAGGAGTGGTTGGGCGGCCCGGTCTCCGTGCTCCGACACCTGCGCTCCCTCGGGACGACCCTCTCCCACATCGACCGCACGGGCGAGCCGCTCTTGCGTGACTCGGAGCTCAAGGAGCGCAGAGGGAGCGCTGTCGCGAGCATCTTCCCGGAGACGCTCACAGACCGGCTGGTCTTGGGCGGCTTCACTGCCGAGGTCTGGATGGAGCAGGGGCTCGCGCTCTCTGAGGTGCGCGACGCCACCGCGACGATCTGGACCCGAGGTGACACCGAGCCGCGCGTCGCCGCAGTCCTCGGCGCGGGGAACGTCTCCTCCATCGGGGCGATGGACGTCCTGCACAAGGTCTTCGCTGAGCGGCAGGCCTGCGTCTTGAAGCTCCACCCGGTGAACGCCTACCTCGAGGAGCCCTACCGCGTCGCCTTCGCCGCCCTCATCGAGGAGGGCTGGCTGCGGATGATCGCCGGCGGCGCAGACGTGGGCGCGGCGCTGGTCCACCACGAGGACGTGGACACGGTGCACATCACAGGGAGCGGCGCCGTGCACGACGCCATCGTCTGGGGTCCGCCTGAGGTCTGCGAGGCGAACAAGGCCGCGGGGAAGCCCGTGCTTGAGAAAGAGATCACGAGCGAGCTCGGCTGCGTGACGCCGGTGGTCTTGGTCCCTGGAGACTGGTCGCGGCGCGAGCTCGACCTGCAGGCGCGGAACGTCGCCACGCAGGTGGTGAACAACGCCTCCTTCAACTGCAACGCGGCGAAGGTCTTGGTGACGGCCTCGGACTGGCCGCAGCGCGATGAGTTCTTGGCCGCCGTGCGCGCGAACCTCGCTCGGACTCCCTCACGGCTCCCGTACTACCCAGGCTCAGAGGATCGCTACGAGCGCTTCGAGAGCTGCGCGCCCACAGCGGAGCGCCTGGGCGCGCCATCGGAGGGACACCTGCCCTGGCTCATCGCGACCGACCTGGACTCCCAGGACGAGGAGGCTCACGCCTTCCAAAACGAGGCCTGGTGCGGCGTCTTAGCCGAGACCACGATCGAAGCGAGCGACCCCGCGGACTTCATGACGCGCGCGACGGCGTTCTGCAATGACGTGCTCTTCGGCACGCTCTCGATGAGCCTCGTGATCGATCCCCGGACGAAGAGACGCTACACCGCAGCCTATGAGGCGGCGCTGCGTGACCTCCGCTACGGCAGCGTCGTCGTGAACCACTGGGGCGCGCTCAGCTACGCCCTCGTCGTGACGCCTTGGGGCGCGCACCCCGGTCACCCCCTGACGGACATCCAGAGCGGCCGCGGCTTCGTGCACAACACGCGCCTCTTCGACCGCGTGCAGAAGGCCGTGGTCGAGGGACCCTTCGCGCCTCTC
>JAKVCE010000047.1 GCA_022447405.1 Planctomycetota bacterium
CCTTTTCGCAACTGCTCTTCTTCATGCACAGAGAAGACCACCGTCTTCAACAACGGTCACGGAGGCGGGAGCGGGACACACCCTGGAAACTCCAACTGGACGTCTGGACAGGGCACCCAAGGGTCCTGGGAGACCTGGATCGGGAGCCGCGGAGACATCGCGCGCGCACAGCTCTACCTAGATGTGCGCTACGAAGGCGGAAGCCATGGCAGCACAGGCCACAGCGAACCAGACCTGATCCTCGTCGACGACGAATCGCTGATCGCCACATCGAGCACCGGGAGCAACGAAGCTGTCGCTTACATGGGGATGCTTGAGGTCCTCATTCAGTGGCACCATGAGGACCCTGTCGACGACTTCGAGCGCCGACGAAACGATGTCGTTTACTCATACCAAGGAAATCGAAACCCGTTCGTCGATCACCCGGAATGGGTCGACTGCCTCTTCGGTGGCGATTGTGAGTCGTCCGGCTTCCAGAGCTTCTGCTTTGGTGACGGCTCAGGCACAGCCTGTCCCTGCGGCAACGATGGCGCCTCTGGCGGAGGGTGCGGAAACTCGACCGGCGCTGGCGCCGTCTTGAGCTCCACTGGCTCAGGCAGCATCACCTCAGCTGACCTCGTCCTCTCTGTCGCTGGGCTGCCCCCTGGACCAGGCCTTTACTTCCAAGGCAACAACGCGGTCAACTCGGGAGATGGGAACCCCTTCGGGGACGGTTTGCGTTGCGTAGGCGGGCAAGTCGTTCGAATTGAAGTCCGCTTCTCTAGCTCAGGATCATCCGGGACGACGGGCCCCATCGCAGAGCAGGGTGGCGTCAGCGCTGGCGACCTGAAGCGCTACCAGCTCTGGTATCGAGACACGAACGGCTCGCCGTGCGAGTCTGGCTTCAACTTAAGCAACGGCTACGAGGTCATCTGGACTCCGTAGCCGAAGGATGAAGAGAGGCGCACGACGGACATCCGCCGCGCGCCTCTGTGCCTTCAAGCCTGAGGTCTTTGCTGGCTCAGGTCCGATCTCACTAGTAGAGGTATTTGCAGCTGGGGTCCCCGTAAGCGGTGATCACGAGGAGCCCCTTGGTGCGAGCCCTGGAAGAGGCAGAGCGGGTCCTCCGCGTTCGACTGAGCGAGTCCGCGATGCCCTGCCCGTCCGTAAGGCGCTTGGAGATGAGGTATCCCGTGTCCGCTCCCCAGCTCTCATCACCCCAGGCGATCGAGCGAGGGTGGGTATAGAACATGACCCCCGTGTGGGAGAACATCCCAACAGCTGCATCCTCCATCAGGTCATGCGTGAGGTTGCTCGAGTAGGAGGGGCGCGCGTTGAGGCATGAGATCGAGATCACGATCGAGCGCGTGAAGGTCGTGGTGAGACCAGGTGCGTCCGAACCATGGATGAAGTTCCGGTTGTCCTTTGAGCTCCAGGTCCCGTCGTTCACTACGGTTCGATTCTCGCTGCCGTGGCCAGACCAGATCACCATGCCGGCTCCCCACATGTCGCTCCACTCGTCCGCTAGGGCGTCCTCCTCCATGTGAGCGTCGTAGCTGGGGTACTCGTACATCTCGTGCGTGCTGAAGACGCCAGTCCCGTAGCTGTCGAGGTCGCTCTTGATCTGACGACCCAGGGAGTCCATGCAGGTGTCGCTGGCAAACTCTGCCATCGCCAAGATGACGCGCCTACGGACGAGCCACTCGAAGAAATCTGGCGTGTCCGTCTGGTAGTCGATCTGCGCTTGGAGGTGATCATCTACATCAGAGACATCGCTGAAGGGGATCCTCGCTGCGGAGAGCTCCTCGTCGAAGTCGACGGGGTAGCTGTACACGTGGAAGCCGTAGCCAGCGACCGAGTAGTAAGTGTGGTCCATGTCATCCTCGTACTCGCCGGGGAAGCCGTCACCGTCAAGATCCCAGCACGGCTTGGTCAGCTCGGTGAAGTACATGTCCGTAGGAGAGATCTTGCACCGGTGGGTTGAGACTGAGTCATCGTCAGTAGGGTCAGCGATGTACGCGCCGCCAGGCCACGTCATCAACATCGGGACCTCTCCCACAGAGTCACTCGAGTCGCCTTGGTCATCGGGGTCCGGATCACCTAGCAAGAGCAGGTACTCGACGCCGAGGTCTTGATATTCCGCGCGCAGGAAGGCGCGCATGCTGTCCGCGCGGTTGCTCCTGGGATAGTCCACTTCGATCTCTTCAACGGTCTTCACAAAGACGTCATGTCCTTGGTCCTCTTTCATGCCAATGAAAGGGTCGAGCTTTGTCGACGTGGTCCGAATGAGGTCTGTGGTGATGATCAGGTAGTCGCCATCCGTGTCTCGATACGAGAACACATAGCTGCCCAGGGTTCCCGGGGGGACGAGCAGCTCCTCGCTGATCTGAATCTTCTGCATGACGGGATCGCCCAGCTCTCTCTCGCGGAGCTCGCGGGTCATACCCAGTCGACGGTTGCAGGTGATCTGCGCATGGACCGAGGTGACCTTTGAGAGCACCTTGGTCTGCGGGTTCCACTGGAACGGACTGAAGGAGATCCGCGCGTAGCGATACCCGCGCCGCCCCCCCATGCCGAGGAGGCTGACCGGCTTTTCGGGGATCGCGACTTGAGCTGAATAGGCTGCAAGGTCACGCCCCTCTTCATCCAGTTGAACGCCCTCTGCGATCTCTCTGTAGAGGAAGGTCTCCCCGTTCTCACCGACGATCTCAGCCTCTGCAGCTCCGACGGGCGCGAGATCGAAGACCCCGAGGTCCTCCATTTGTACTCCGAGCACCTTCAGCTCCATCCCCTCGCCGGAGGCCTCATAGGGCAAGAGGACCTTCGTCATCCTCATCCCGAGATCAGGCAAGCCAACGCGCGGAGCGAAGCTGCCGCCTTCGAGGGGTGCGCCTGCGACCTCGCGGACCCTGACCGTGCCAGTGTTGTCGCCGGCCTCTTGAATCAGGTGCTGCCGAGCGCCGAGGTTGATCTGGACTTTGAGCTCGGTTCGTCCGCGGCCAGCAGCCTGGAAGTTCCCGCCAGGTCGATGGGCTTGGAAGCTCTGCGCTTCAGCGGGGGATTGGGTGAGAGAGAGGGAGGCGAGCGCCGCCAAGAGATATGCGTTCTTCATCGGTTCTAGTGGTTTGGGGAGTCTGTTGCTGTTCGATTGAGCGGAGCGAGCCGCTCGACCCAGCCAGTTGCTCGTTAAGGGCTGACCGCGGACAAAAAATTGCGATTTACTCCCGAATAGCCCCTGTAATCCCGAAAGGCCCTCTCCCCGCCTGCCCCTTAGCGCACCTATGAGCCTGGAAGGAACCGAGATAGAATCGAGCTATGCCGATCTACGAGTACGCCTGCGCAGACTGCGGACACCGCTTCGAAGAGCTGATCTTCGCCGACGAACACCCGCTCTGCCCCAAGTGCGAGAGCGCGGGCGCCGAGAAGCAGCTCTCGACCTTCTCCGCCATGGGGAGCCCCCAGCCCGAGCTCGGCCCTGGTCCTGGCCCCTGCGGCACCTGCGGTGACCCCCAAGGTCCCGGCGCCTGCTCGATGTAACCCCCTCAGTCGAGGAGCGGGATGTCCACGCCGCGCTCGCGCGCGCAGTCCTCGGCGTCTGAGTAGCCGGCGTCCACGTGGCGAACGACGCCCATCCCTGGATCATTCGTGAGGACGCGCTCGAGCGCCGCCGCGGCCTCATCCGTCCCGTCAGCGACGGTCACCTGACCCGCGTGTAAGGAGTAGCCGATCCCGACGCCTCCGCCGTGGTGGAAGGAGACCCAGGTCGCCCCAGAGGCGACGTTCAACATCGCGTTCAAGAGCGGCCAGTCCGCGACCGCGTCCGTACCGTCGAGCATGTCCTCGGTCTCACGGTTCGGTGAGGCCACCGAGCCGCAGTCGAGGTGGTCGCGTCCGATGACGATGGGCGCGCTGATCTCGCCAGACCGAACCGCCTCATTGATCGCGATCCCTGCCTTGGCGCGCTCGCCATAGCCGAGCCAGCAGATGCGCGCGGGGAGCCCCTGGTACTGCACGCGCTCGCCAGCCATGCGGATCCAGCGGCAGAGGGCCTCGTCCTCCGGGAAGAGCTCCTGGATGATCCGATCGGTGACGGCGATGTCAGCGGGATCCCCAGAGAGCGCGGCCCACCTGAAGGGGCCCTTGCCCTCGCAGAAGAGCGGGCGCACGTACTTCGGCACGAAGCCCTCGAAGTCGAAGGCGTTCTCGAGGCCGGCTTGCTTGGCGTGGCCGCGCAGGTTGTTGCCGTAGTCAAAAGTGTCCGCGCCCCGCGCCTGCAGCTCGATCATCTGCTCGCAGTGTCGAACCATCGTGCGGAAGGACTCCTCCTGATACTTGTCCGGGTCCGCCTCGCGCAGCTCGAGCGCTTGGGTGAGGCTCATGCCGTCGGGGACGTAGCCCGCGAGCGGGTCGTGTGCGCTGGTCTGGTCCGTGAGGATGTCCGGCGTGATGTCTCGCTCGAGGAGGCGCGCGAGGAGCTCGGTCGCGTTCACCTCGACGCCGATGGACTTGGCGACGCCAGCCGCCTTCCACTCGAGCGCCTTGTCGATCGCCTCGTCGAGGTCGTCGATGCGCTCGTCGAGGTAGCGGGTGTCGAGGCGCTTCTGGATCCGCGCCGGGTCCACCTCAGCGCAGAGGCATGTGCCCTCGTTCATGGTCGCCGCCAGGGGCTGGGCGCCGCCCATCCCGCCGAGGCCAGCGGTGACGACGAGGCGATTCTTCAAGGTGCCGCCGAAGTGCCGCTCCGCGGCCGCGGAGAAGGTCTCGTAGGTGCCCTGCAAGATCCCCTGTGTGCCGATGTAGATCCACGAGCCAGCGGTCATCTGGCCGTACATCATCTTCCCCTCGGCCTCGAGGTGTCGGAAGTGCTCCCAGTTGGCCCACTCGCCGACGAGGTTCGAGTTCGCGATGAGCACACGCGGCGCGCCCGCGTGGGTCTTCATCACGCCCACCGGCTTCCCTGACTGCACGAGGAGGGTCTCGTCCTCCTCCAAGCGCTTGAGCGTCGCGATGATCGCCTGGAAGCTCGGCCAGTCCCGCGCCGCCTTCCCGCTGCCGCCATAGACGATGAGGTTCTCCGGGTCCTCAGCGACCTCGGGGTCGAGGTTGTTCATGAGCATCCGCATGGCGGCCTCGGAGCCCCAGCCCTTGCAGGTGAGCTCCGCGCCGCGCGGCGCGCGCTGGGGACCGGTCGGGATGCTGGAGAGGTCAGTCATGAGCGCGGCGTCTGGTTAGCCGAAGTGGGAGTCGCAGAACTGGTCGATCTCCACGGGGTCCCAGCCGCGCTGCGCGAGGTCGAGGCGCAGCGAGTTGACGTCGACCGGGGGGATGTTCTGGATCGGGTGGACCTCGTTGCTGGTGGCGTCCACCACCTGGAACTCAAAGTCGTTCTCGAGGCCCTTGCTGACGTCGTAGCGCAGCAACTTGTCCACCTCGTTCGTCCCCTTCTTGAAGGTGACCACCCGCGCGTCCACCTCGTAGAGCGCCTCAGGCGTGCTGTACTCCGAGGCGCAGATGATGACCTCGTCACCGGGCTGGCAGAGGCGGGCGGCGGCGCCGTTCAAGACGCAGCAGCGCGAGCCCTCCTCCCCGTGGATCACGTAGGTCCTGAGGCGTGAGCCGTTGGACTTGTTCCACACGTCCACGAACTCGAGCGGGTGGATCCCCGCGAGGCGACAGTGCGCCGGGTCGAGGGTGATAGACCCGTGGTAGTCGACGTCTGCGCCGGTCACGTGGAGGCCGTGGAGCTTGGCTCGGAAGATCTGGATCATGGGCGGCTTGGGTGTTGGTCAGTGGTCCAACGACCGCGCAGTCTACCCTGAGGGCTTGAGGTCCACCAAGTCGCCCCGAGGTGGGTCAAGACTCCAAGCGCCCAGCCTTGCGCTCGACCGCGGCGAGGGCGCTCCCGTCCCGCACGATCTCGCAGGCGGCCTGTAGGTCTGTGTGGGCGTAGCGGTCGCGGAAGAGCGGGGCGACGTGCTCGCGCAGGTGCTCGTGGAGCGCCTGCGCCCCCTTGCCCGCGCGCAGCTCGGGGTGGAACTCCCGCCCCTGCCCGGCGCAGAGGAGCTCGATCGCCAGGACCTGCTCCGTGTTCTCGAGGATCGTGCGCGCCTTGCGCGCAGCCGTCACCCCCATCGAGACGTGGTCCTCCTGGTTCGCGCTCGTGGGCACCGTGTCCACCGACGCGGGGTGCGCGTGCACCTTGTTCTCGCTCGCGAGCGCCGCCGCGGCGACCTGGGCGATCATGTAGCCCGAGTGCAGGCCAGGCTTCGGCGCGAGGAAGGCCGGGAGGTCGGAGAGGTCCGGGTTCACCAGCTGCTCGACCCTGCGCTCGCTGACGTTGGCGAGGGTGGCGAGGGCCAAGCCGAGGTAGTCCATGACCATCGAGATCGGCTGGCCGTGGAACATGCCCGCCGAGACCACCTCCGCGGTCTCAGGGAAGAGGATCGGGTTGTCCGTGACCCCGTTCAGCTCGCGCTCTAGGACCGCGCCGACGTGCGCGATCGCGTTCTTCGCGGCGCCGTGGATCTGCGGGACGCAGCGCAGCGAGTACGGGTCCTGGACCCGGTCGCAGTCTGTGTGGCTCTTCAGGACCTCGGAGCGCTTCAAGCAGGCCCGCACGTTCGACGCCGTGCGCTCGTGTCCTGGGTCAGCCTTGAGCTCGGCGAGGCGCTCATCGAAGGGTGTCACGCTGCCAAAGAGCGCCTCGATGGAGAGCGCAGCGATCGCGTCAGAGAGCTTGGAGAGCGAGCGCGCTCGTGAGCAAGCCACGACGCCGATGGCCTTCATGATCTCGGTGCCGTTGATGAGCGCGAGCCCCTCCTTCGCGTGCAAGACGAGGGGCTCCTCATCGAGCTTCTTCAACGCGGCCTTGGCCGTCATCGAGCGCCCGCCCAGCTCCGCGCGTCCGTGACCCATGTACGCCGCCGCCATGTGGGAGAGCGGCGCGAGGTCTCCGCTCGCACCGACGGAGCCCTGCCTCGGGACCTCGGGGACGAAGCCCGCGTTGAACAGACGAACCAGCTTGTCGATCGTCTGCGGGCGCACGCCCGAGTGTCCCCGCAAGAGACCGTTGAGCCGCAAGACCTGCGCGATGCGCACCTCCTCCCTGGGCATCGGCTCGCCGACGCCGCAGCAGTGCGAGAGCACGAGGTTCCTCTGCAGCTCGACGAGGTCTTCGCTCGGGACAGCGACGTCCTTCAACTTGCCGAAGCCGGTCGTGACCCCGTAGACGACCTCCCCCTCTTCCACGAGCTCATCCACCAGCGCGCGCGCCTCCTTGACGAGCGCCCTCGCGCCAGCAGACACCGTGAGGTGAAGGTCTTCGCCGCGCACCAGCGGGGCGAGGCGATCCAAGGAGAGCGAGGTCCCGTCAAGGCGCAGGCGCTTGACCTTCGGGACAGCCGCCTTGACCTTCTTCGTGCGCGCTCGCTTGCGGCGGGTGGACTTTCGACGCGTGGACTTTCGCTTCGCCATAGGTCCGGGATTCTACGGGAGCCCGACCCTCCGAACGAAACCCCTCTCTAGCGCCTCGCGGGATTGAAGAGGGCTGACCCTCCGCTCTTGGCTGCATCGGGGAGCGGGATGAGGAGCGCCGTCTCGTCCTCCAAATCGATGATCACGTCTCGCAGGAGGGGCTGTGAGTTCCAGCGCGCGTTCACGCGCCAGCGCCCCTTGGCGAGCTCGTCGACCTGAAAGTTTTCTTCCGCGGGCAGGGAGACCGCCACCCTGGGGGCGCCGTCCACGCTCACCTGCACCGGGAGCGCGAGCTCCCGTCCCTCCATCTGGAACTCGATCACGCACGCATCTGGCGGGATCTCCTTCAGCTCGAGCTCCACCTCGCTCGCCCCGCGGCGGACGATCTCTCCAGCCCATGTCTCCCCGTCCGGCCCCTCTGCCGTCAGGTAGCGGATCGGGGTCACCTGCTCATTGGAGGAGAAGGTGAAGCGGCCGGCCGGGTCGGACCAGGTGGATTGAACGCTCGTCGGCAGGTTCGGGAAGACGCCGACCTCGAGGAAGCCCGCTGGCTGCCCGAAGGTCGAGAGGGTCGTCTGCACCTGGTCTGGCGCCTCCAATCTGACGAGGGCGCGCGACACCGGCTCGCCGTCGCGCAGGACGCGGCCCTTCAGCACGGGCGCGGGCTCGAGGTGCAGCACGGTCTTTGTGAGGCGCCCGGCCTTGAGCGACACGGCCGAGACCCGCGGCTTAGCGCGCGCGCCCGCGTGGAAGAGGTAGAGCTGCAGGTTCCCCGGCGGCAAGCCCTCGACCGTGCTCGTCCCGCCGGGATAGACGCTGACCGGGTTGTACCGGTGCCAGGGGAAGTCCCTGCTCGTGCGCGCCCCCGCGGCAGGGAGCAAGAAGACCTGCGCGGGCTGGCGCGCGCCCAGGCTCTCCGCGATGCGCAGCTCGAGCGCTGCGCCTGGGCGCAGCGTGTAGACGAGCTTGTCTCCCGTGATGGTCGCGCCTGCCTTCACGTTGTACTTCTCACGCCAGGCCGCGTAGCCCTCCTTCTCCACGATGAGCAGCACCTGCCCAGAGGTCATGCGCGGGTAGTAGAAGGTGCCCTCTTGGTCCGTGTAGGTCTCCTGACCGTCCATCGTGACGCGCGCACCGATGATCGGATCTCCGGCCTTGTCCTGCACCCGCCCGTGGACGACCGCCGGCCTCCCGAAGCCGATGTTGAGCACGCTCTTGCGGTCGTTCCTGAGGAGGACCTCCCGCTCAGCGCCTGGGATCAGCGCGCCGCTGACCTTCACGATGGAGAGGCCCGGGTAGAGGTCGTGTGCGCCGAAGCCGCCTCCAGCGTCGCACTTGAGGACCCGGCCCATGTTCGCGCCAGAGGTGAAGCGGACCTCACCCGTGACTCCCTTCGAGTCCGGTCCGAAGAGGTGCCCCTCGAGCCGCGCCCGCGCCCCTGAGCCGTGCGCGCCTACGCCGTCTGCGACGAGGCGCTTGGCGGGCTCAACGAGCGAGAGGCTCAGCTCCAGCGGGAAGAAGATCTCGGTGGGCTCCTCACCCTCCAGCTCCCGCTCCGAGGCGAGCTCCTCATCCCTCGTGACCCTCGCCACCATGTCGATCTCTGGCCCGACCCCTCCCGGAGTGATCACCTCGATCGGGGCGGCCTGCCCCCCGTCGTCCCCGGAGAGAAACACGAGCAGACCAGCGCCGAGGGCGAGGCAGGCGGCGAAGAGGAGCAGGATTTTTCGGTGTGAGCCCATGTTCCTTGGAATGGACGACCCGCGAAGCAGATTCGTCCCCACAGGGGATCCCGAATGCGCGCGTCCGAGCCGAGACCATAGGACGGACCCGCGCCCGGGTCACTCAGTTGCTCCTCTCCTTCTGGACCGCCAGAATCCCTCCATGAGCCCCTCGATCCGCGTCCCCCTCCTCTGCTGCCTCCTCACGGCGTGCTCTGGGGATGCCCCTGTGGTCCAAGAAGAGGCCCAGGAGACCTCTGGGAGGGCGATCGCTGCCCCCGCCCTGAAGGCGCGGCTGGAGCTCCCGTGCGACGGAAAGCCCGATGGAGTCCTCCTCTTAGACCCCTCCTTGGGCGTCGGCCCCCTCGTCGCCGTCACCCATGACCCCGGCGAGCTCCTCTTCTGGGAGGAGCTGCCGACGGGCTGGTCTCTCGCCCCCACGCCCCGCAAGGTCGCGATCCCCGACTGGTGCCTGGGACCTGCGCTCCTCCCGGGCGGCGTCGTCCCCTCCATCGCCCTCGCTGACCGCAGCGACCCCGGCCTCTTGGTGGTCGACCCGAGGAGCGGCGAGCGCACGGCGCGGATCGGCCTCGAGCACCGCCCGCGCGCGCTCTCCGTGGGCGACCCGGACGCGGACCGCGTCAGCGAGGTGGTCTGCGCGGACGCGAGCGGCGCCCTCCTCATGTGGAGGCCAGGCGAGCTCATCGTGCGCGTCGAGGGAGACCCGGAGGACGGGCAGCTGCCCACCTGCGTCCTCGCGGCCTCCGACTCGAGCGGCGTCGTCGTCGGCCAGCAGACCTCGCGCAGCCTGCGCCTCTTCCGCAGTCAAACGCCGGGAGCGGAGCTCGCCCCGGCGGAGTCCATTGAGCTCGGTGAGATCCCCCGCTCCCTCGTCGAGATCGAGGTCGACGGGGACCCCGGTCCTGAGCTCGCTGTGGCGATGGGTGACCACAGCGTCCGGCTCCTCGGCGTCGGCGTCCCCGGCGACGCGCGCTCTTGGTTCTCCAGTGAGGCAGAGGTGCTGACCGTGCGCGTCGGGCGCCTGCCCATCGATCTCGAGGCCGTCGACTTCGACGGGGACGGCGAGGAGGAGCTCTTCGCCACCGGGGCCGGCGACTCGTACACGATCCTCTCCGCCGGCACCGAGGGCGCGCGCGGCGTGCGCTTTGATGAGTACGCCGGACAGCTCCCTTGGGACGGCGCGGCCTGCGACATCGACGGCGACGGTCGCCCGGAGCTCGCCTTCGCCAACCAGGCGGCGCGGCGCGTGAGCCTGGTGTGGTCCG
>JAKVCE010000470.1 GCA_022447405.1 Planctomycetota bacterium
CTCACCTTGTGGACCTGTCTCACCGGGCACTCCTTGTGCACCCGTCTCGCCGGGGTTGCCTTGAGGGCCTGTGGGGCCTTGGGGTCCGAGGGGTCCCTGAGGCCCAAGGTCACCTTGAGGTCCTTGCGGCCCTTCAGGGCCAGCAGGTCCAGCCACCTGCGCTGTGGATTGGATCGAGCCGTCAGGGAACTGCACGCCAACAGACCGGATGCTGACCATCCCAGCGACATCAAGTCTGCCCTGAGGATCGGTCACCCCGATGCCGACGAAGCCAGTGGTGTCGTCTACGAAGAGCTCTTGGCTGATCGGATAGAGCATCCCCATGGTCGGAACGCTCGAAGCGGGCAGGCAGGCTGACTGATTGGCGAAGTCGAGGATGCGCGAGGCGCAGCCGCCGCTGACGATGACAGGGAGTCCGCCCGATCCAGTAGGTCGCGGGGCGATGAGCGTGCGTCCGCCGACTCCAGGGACAGCTGCCATGGCCGGTTGCTGGCCAGGACCGCCGGGCTGTCCGCCACCCGGTGCGCCAGGGGCGCCTGGTGCGATGGGGGCGGGCGCAGCCGGGAGGAGCCCGACGCCCGCGAGCTGCAGGCGCACGAAGCTCGCGCTGCCTTGTCCTTCTGCGAGCCCCTCATTGCGCAGGAGGTATCCGCTCGTGCGCGTCATGAGCTGCATGTCTGTGAAGCCGTCGGCGTCGAAGTCGATCCACCCGCAGATCAAGACCTCATCGGTGAGCCCGGCGAGCCCGCTCTCCGCCGTCCGCTCAACGAGGCTGCTGCCGTTCACGTTCTGGAAGAGGCGCACGCCGCTGCCTGTCCCGAAGAGGAGGTCGGCGTGTCCGTCCGCGTCGAGGTCCTGCCAGGCGCCGAAGCGCAGGTCGCTGACGTCGGCGAGACCCACCTCGGTGGTGCGCTCAGCGAAGTCACCGTCGCCGGTGTTCAGGTAGAAGCGAGCCTTGTTCTCCTCATCGACGATGAGCAGGTCGAGCAGCCCGTCCGAGTTGAGGTCGCCCCAGGCGAGCTCGATAGGGGTAGGGGTTGCCGGGGCTTGAAGGGCGAGGGCGAGCGAGAGCAGAGAGACATTCAGCATGACGGGTTTTCCTGAAGAGACCGGTCGACATGGAGCCTGTTTGGATACGAAGTGGGCTTGGGCTCTGGGCAAGCCCCCAGACAGGGGCTTGGACGGAGCCGTCGAAGCTAGATTGTCGCATCTTTCGCGAATCTTGGGGGTCCAGGCTGACCCCGGTCAGGGCGAAAAAAAGGCCGTTTATGGTGCCCAGATGGCCTCTTTATGGCGTTGCTGGTCTGGGTAGCGTTCGACGAGAGAGGGCCGCACCTCGGAGAGAGATGCGGCCCCTTGTTTGGCTCATCTGGGCAGCTCGAAGGCGGCCCGGAACATTCTGGGCTTTAGTTGCCGATGGCGCCGAGGGCGCTCCGACCAAACTCAGTGATATCCCCATCGGGAGTCAAATATCCGTCAGCGACGAGTTGCGAGACCATCCTCTCCCGAGCTTCCGAAGGAGATGTCCCCTCAGGAGTCCCCGGCTTCCAACCCAACCGCTCTGCGGTCTCCATGTTTGGAGTGAAGTCCGGGTTCAGGATCCCGTTCTCAACGAGGATCTGTCGATACGCTGGTCGGAAGCTGTTGAATGCGGGTTTGCCCCACTCGGACCCTTCTGGGATGAAGCCCGTGTTCTCCACGAGAGTCTCCATGTCGGCCCATCCTCTCCTGACTCCGTTAACCAGCCAGTCAAATGTCACGTCTTGGTTCCCACGAATAACGATTCGTTCACGGTCGCGGTGTTCAACCCACAACATTGCAGGGCCATCAACCGCAGTCACTTGAACAGTCAACTCGTCTTCCTCGGAGGCGAGGCTAAAGTTCTCAGGCAGCTCAATGGTGCAGACACCGTTGACCAGCACATCCGTTCCTCTGCAGTAGGTCCCGGACTCGGGTCCCTCTAGGCATGCAAAGCGGATCATCTTGGAGGGATCCGTGGGGTGAGGTTGGCAGAAGAATTTGCCACTGTTTCCTCCGATATCACCGTT
>JAKVCE010000471.1:0-1474 GCA_022447405.1 Planctomycetota bacterium
CGGATCGTGAACTCTCCGTCTGGATGCTCCTTGAACCGGCGCTTCTCCTCTAGGTTCGGGTCGTTCACATAGTTCGCGAACTCGTCAAAGATGTTCCGATGGTGCTTCTGCTTCAGGAGCCGAGCGGCGAGGTCTGCCTGCAGGGGAGTGCGCCCGAGCGGGTCAGCGCTCTCGTTCGCGCGGACCTCTTTCACGAGCTCCTCCACGGCGCCCTTGTCGACCGTGTAGAGCTCGACCATCTCACCCTCCTCCTGGTCGCCGAAGGCCCACCAGAGGACCCCAGCGATCAGGCCGGAGATCACGGTCGAGCCTGTGATGGCCAGCAGGCGCGCGCGTCGCTTGGACTCTTGTTCGCTCATCTCAGCCAATTCTCCCACGGGTTCGCGCCCTCAGCAGTGGTGAGTTGAGCTTTGCCTGGCGCGATGAGCTCACCCCACCCCGGAGGGAGCAGGAGGACCATCCCGCTGGTCTTATTCAGGAGATAGACCTCTCCCTCCACCTCACGACCGAGGACGAGCTCGATGGGCGCCTCCTCTGGCGGGAAGAGCGTCACGCGCGCGACGGGCGGGTCGAGGCCGCGGTCCTTCTGTGCGCCGGGGTTCACGAAGCCGGCGTAAGGGGCGCGCTGCAAGAAGCTGAGCCAGCCAGCGAAGCGGTAGGGCAGGAGCGGCCGCTCCTCGGCGCCGTCCAAGAGCACCCAGCGCAGCTCACCTTCGAGCTCCTTGGGACGCAGCTCAAGCGAGGCGCCATCGTGGAAGTCGATGAAGGCGCGCCCGATCCCGCGCGCGGGGTCGAGGACGCAGCCGGCGGTGAGGCGCTGGTCCAAGAGCGGGGGAAAGCCAGCGCTCCGCTCGCGAAGGAGCGGCTTGAGCAGCTCTGCATCCAGCTCCCAGACCCCGTCCAAGCCTCGGCGCCGGATGAAGACAGCGCGACCAGCAGGGGAGTCGACAGCGCTGCCGAGCTGAAAGCTGAGGGGCGCTGCGTCTCTGTCACTTCTCATGAAGTCGATCTGCAGACCACCGTCGAAGCCGAAGCCAGCGTCCTTTTCCTCTGTCAGCGCAGGCGAGCGCCAGGCGGCAGGCTGGGAGAAGAGCGCGAGGCTGAGGTCCGTGACCTCGCGCGGATTGGCGATGGCGCCGAAGGCGCTGACGCAGCGCCAGCTCCCATCGCTCCGTCGATACTCGTGGCTCCTGCCCGCGTCAGTGAGGACGAAGCCCGTGAGCTGAAGGGCCGCGCGCTCAGCGTCGGTCATGAGCGCGCGGTGCGTCCGGCTCACGTCGCTCGCGGCGGGGGCTTGGGCGCGCTCTAAGAAGAGGAGCCCTGCGAGGAGCCCAGCGAGGAGGAGGGCGCTCTTCATGCTGACCTCCTCGTTCGTCGGAGGCCGACGCATGCCAGGAGGAGCGGCGCGCCTCCCAGGAGGAAGAGCCGCCAGAGGAGGCGCTCTCTGGAGGAGAGCGCCTCAAAGCCCACCGGC
>JAKVCE010000471.1:1484-2047 GCA_022447405.1 Planctomycetota bacterium
TCGCGCTGGCTCAAGAGCTCAGTCAGCGCTGGCTCGAGGGTGAGCCTTGAGGCCGTGAGGAGGAGGAGCTGGGCGTGATCTGCGTCCTCCGTGTGAAGGTGCGCAGCGCGGAAGGGGGCGCTTGAGCCCAGCACGCTCAGGCGACCTGCCGGGCCGGGCTCCTGTGGCATGAGCTCGAGCGCGCCCTCCTCGTTCAGTCGGGCGCCGGGGAACGGTCCGAGCAGGTCCGCTGCAAGGAGCGCGTCAGGGTGCGCCTCGCTGAGCGGGTCCGAGCTCGCGCCGCTGAGCGTGGGCTCGCTCAGGTCCCCGCCCTCCCACGCGTACGCCCAGGCGGCGCTGCTCGCGCGGAGCCAAGGCGAGAGCTCTAGCCCGCGCGAGTCGAGCGCGGCTTGGTCCACGGCCAGTGAGCTCGCCCCCGCGAGGATGAGGTCGCCTAGGCCGTCTCGGCCCAAGAGCCTCACGCAGAACGGCGCGTTCGCGGCGCGCAGCTCCGTCTTCGGAGTGAGCCCTGGGCGGTCGAGGCGCGTCGGGATCAGCGCCCTCGCGTGCAGCTGATCGAAGAG
>JAKVCE010000472.1 GCA_022447405.1 Planctomycetota bacterium
GGAGACGAAGCTGACGCGGCAGCCGCGCTTCATCGCCATCCAGGCGGCGACAGGGGAGTCAATGCCTCCGGAGAGCAGGCAGAGTACATGTCCGAGGGTGCCAACCGGGAGACCACCAGGGCCGGGGAGCCGCTTCGTGTAGACGAAGGCGCTCTTCTCGCGGACCTCGATACCCAGGACGAGGTCCGCGTCCTTCAATCTGACCTTGAGGCCGTCGAGGTGGGGGAGGACTCGGTCGGCGACGAAGCGATCCAGCTCTGTCGACGTCATCGGGTAGGCCTTGTTGCCGCGCTTCGTCTTCACGCGGAAGGTGACGCTGTCGCTCGCGGGGAGCTCTTCGAGCGCGTCGCGGACCACGGCTAAGCCGGCCTTCGCGATCTCTTCGGGGTCGTGGGAGACGCCGCGAGCTAGCGAGACGTTGTGGATCCCCATCACGTCTTGCAGGCGCTTCGCGACACGCTCGGCGCGGCGCTCAGGCCAGACGAGGATCCGCCCCCGGTGGAGCTCCACCTTGAGCGGAGAGATGTCCTCGCAGGCTGACTTGATGTTCTTCGCGAGGGTCCGCTCGAAGAAGGCGCGATTGCCTCCCTTGAGCGCGATCTCCCCGTATCGAACGAGGACGAGCCAAGGGTAGGCCTCGGGGCCGACCTCAGCTGAGGTGGGCTCAGACGTGGCGCGCGAGCTCATCTCTCACCTCTTCAAGGACCTGGACCCCCCTCAGCACCTCATCGCGGCTGGTCCGCTTGCCGATCGAGAGGCGCAGGAGCCTGCGCGCCTCCTCCTCACTCAGACCGATGGCGAAGAGCGCGGGGTTCATCGAGCGCTTATTGGATTGGCACGCGCTCCCAGCGCTGGCCATGACGCCGCGCGCGTCGAGGTGATGGAGGAAGACCTCTGCAGGGGGGCCGTCGACGATGAAGCTCAGGATGTTGGGGAGCAGCGGCTGCCCCGGCGCCCCGGGCTTGATCACGCGGCCGAGCCCGCGACCCGCGATCTCGGAGCTCAAGAGCTCGGTGAGCTCGCTCATGTGGGCGACGCTTGCCTCACGCTCTGACTCGGCGAGCTTCGCCGCCAGGCCGAGGCCGCTGATCGCGGGGACGTCTTGAGTGCCTGCGCGCAGCCCGCTCTCCTGACCGCCTCCGAGGACGAGGGGGTGGATCACCGAGTCGTCTGCGCGCACGAGCGCCCCGGCGCCCTTGGGGCCGTTGATCTTGTGGGCTGAGATCGCGATCGAGTCTGCGCCGAGGGTCTCGAGGTCGATCTCGACCTTGCCCAAGGCCTGCACCGCGTCCACGTGGATCGCCGCGTGCTGCGCGGTCCGGCGCACCAGCCGCGTGAGCTCGCGGACGGGAAAGACGCAGCCGAACTCATTGTTCGCGAGCATCTGGGTCACGAGGACCGTGTCGGGTCTGACGCGCGCCTCGGCGTCTTCGAGGTCTAGCGCGCCGCTTGAGTTGAGCCTCAGCTCCTCGACCTCGAAGCCCTCCTCTCTGAGCGCGGAGGCTGGCACGCTCGTGCTGGGGTGCTCAAGGGGGCCCACGAGCACGTGCTTTCCGTGCTGCATGCGCGCCCGCGCGGACCCGAAGACGGCGAGGTTGTTGGCTTCGGTGGCGCCCGAGGTGAAGGTCACCCGATCAGGTCGCGCGCCCGTAGCCCACGCGACGCGTCGGCGCGCCTCATCGAGGGCTTCTGACGCGGCGACCCCCGCCGCGTGACGGGATGAGGGGTTCGCGTAGTTCTCCTGCCACCAACCTCTCATCGCCTCCAAGACCCGCTCATCGACGGGGGTGGAGGCTGCGTGATCAAAGTGGATCTGCTCCATGGCTCAAGAGGATACCTCCTCTCGCCCAGGGCTACCGGCGAAGTGACAGGTCGACCTTGAGCGTCGAGGATCCTGGCATCTGGATGACGTGCTGCACGGAGAGCGCTCCAGCGTGGGCGTGGAGCACGTAGTCCCCGACGGGGAGGTCCTTGAGGGCGAAGTGACCGCGCTCATCTGTGCGCGTCTGAGGCCAGACACGGGCGGGCTGATCCTTGGGGTGGAC